>NZ_AEWE02000051.1:0-55743 GCF_000190455.2 Pseudomonas sp. TJI-51 | reverse complement strand
GCCCTGATGCGATCCCCGTGCGGGCTTGCCCGCGAACACCGGCGCAGCCGGTGCCATGCAGCGCGTTGGATTCTTCGCGGGCGCGCCTGCTCCCACACACGCCGCGTCGCGCGTTCGAACTGGGCCTGTCAGCCGAACAAGCTGGCCTCGACGTCAAACCCGGCATCGCGCATCTGCGCCAGTTTGTAGCGCAGGGTGCGCGGGCTGATGCCGAGCCGTTCGGCGGCTTCCTTGCGGCGGCCACGCTCAGCGCGCAAGGTATCGATGATCATCTGGTACTCGTGGCGGCGCATGTCATCCCCCAGTCCGCTGGCTTCAGCGGCGGCTGTCGGTAATGGCTCATTGCCAGCTGACAAGGGAATGGCGCCTGCCAGACAGAAATCCGCCACTTCGATCACCCCGCCCTGCTGCAGAATCAGCGCCCGCTGCAGGGCGTTGTCCAGTTCACGGACGTTGCCCGGCCAGGCGTAGCCTTGCAAACAGGCCTGTGCCTGCGCCGACAAGCGCACCGGGGCATGCTTCATCTTCGCCACATGCCGCGCCAGCAGGCGCTCGGCCAGTTGCAAAATGTCGCCAGGGCGCTCGCGCAACGGGCGCCAGGCCAGGGGGAAGACCGAAAGCCGGTAATACAGGTCTTCACGGAAACGCCCCGCGGCCACCTCGCCAGCCAGGTCGCGGTTGGTCGTGGCCAATACCCGAATGTCGAGACTGACCGGCTTGCGCCCGCCTACCCGCTCTACCTCGCGCTCCTGCAGCACCCGCAACAGCTTGGCCTGCAGTGCCATGGGCATTTCCGAAATTTCGTCGAGCAGCAAGGTGCCGCCCTCGGCCTGCTCGAACTTGCCGGGCTGGGAGGCAATGGCACCGGTAAAGGCGCCCTTTTCGTGCCCGAACAAGGTGGCTTCGAGCATGTTGTCGGGGATCGCCGCACAGTTGATCGCCACAAAGGGCTGTGCCGCCCGTGGGGATTGCTGGTGAATGTAGCGCGCCAGCACTTCCTTGCCGGTACCAGACTCACCGGAAATCAGCACGGTGGAATCGCTGCGCGCCACGCGCGCCGCCAGCTCCAGAAGCTGGCGGCTAGCCGGCTCGCAGGCCACCGGCCCCTCTTCGCCCGTGACCCGGCCGGCCGCATGCCGCTCGACCAGGCTGAGCAGCGCCTTGGGCTCGAACGGTTTGACCAGGTAATCGGCAGCCCCTTGGCGCATGGCCTCCACCGCACGCTCGACCGCCGCATGCGCGGTCATCAACAACACCGGCAACTGTGGTTGCTGGCGGCGCAACTGCGCGAGCAACTGGTGGCCATCCATGCCGGGCATGTTCACATCGCTCACCACCAGGCTGAAGGCGCCATCGTGCAAGGCCTCCAGGGCTTCCTCGGCACTTCCGACTGCCTGGTAGGCAAAGCCGCCGATTGCCAGCGTGTCACCCAGGGCCTGGCGCAATACGCGGTCATCCTCGACCAGCAGCACCTTGATCGCCATTACACGCCCTCCGCCAATTGCCCGTCGATCAACGGCAGCTCGACCCGCACGCAGGTGCCACGACCGACCTTGGAGCGCAGGCTCAGGCTGCCCTGGTGCGCCCGCACCACCGCCTTGACCACCGCCAGCCCCAGGCCGGTGCCGGTGGCCTTGGTGGTCAGAAACGGCTCACCCAGGCGCGCCAACAAGCTGGCGTCGATGCCGCTGCCGGCATCACACACGCACAGGTGCAGGGTGCGCTGGCGGCGGTACAGGTGCACTTTCAACTGCGCCGGGCCTTCGCTGGCCTGCAAGGCATTCTCGATCAGGTTGAGCAACGCCCCCACCAGGGTGTCCCGATTGCAGAGCAGCTCACCCAGGTGGCTGTCGCACTGCCAGCGCACGGCGTGCCCCTGCACATGGGCCTGGGCGGCCTGCTGCAAGGCCTGGAACAGGGCCTTGGGGGTGAGCCGATCGCCCAGCGGCAGCTCGCCACGGGCGAATACCAGCATGTCGCGCACCTGGTGTTCCAGTTCGTGCAGGCGCTCTTTCAAGGTCGCGGCAAAGCGCTGGCGGGTTTCGGCATCAAGCTCGTGCGCGCTGTCGGCCAGATGGCTGGCGTAGAGCATGGCTGCCGACAAGGGGGTACGGATCTGATGTGCCAGCGAGGCGACCATGCGCCCCAGCGCCGACAGGCGCTCATGGCGCGCCAACTGGTCCTGCAGGCGTCGGGTTTCAGTCAGGTCGTTGAGCAGCACCAACTGGCCAGGCTCGGCGTCCAGGGAACGGGTGGCGATGGACAGGCGGCGGCCGTCGCGTAGCGAGACTTCATGGCCGTCGTCCTTGCGCGGTGCAAAGCTGCGGGCGATCACCTGGCGCCACAGCTGGCCGAGCAACGGCTCGCCGAGCAGTTGGCAGGCGGCCGGGTTGGCTTCACGCACAAGGCCTTGGCCATCGATCACGATCACCCCGCCAGGCAGCAGGTCCAGCAGGTTCTGCAGGCGGTTGGCCAGGCGTTCCTTTTCACTCAGTTCGTCGATGCGCTGGGCGCTGACCACCGCCAGTTCGCCCTTCAGCTCGCTGACCCGGGCTTCGAGCAGGCTGTAGGACTGGCTCAGCTGGCTGGACACCTGATTGAACAGGGCGAAGGTGTGCTCGATACCCTGGCGGCTGTCCTGCTCGACCGGGGTATGCCCCTGCGGACCGGGGGCTCGGGATAGTTTGGCGGCCTGGGGCATCGTGCTCTCTCGCGTGGCTGACCGTCATAAAAACGGTGTGGTGCCAGCGGTGTAGCAATAGCCGTGCCGGGGATGGGGGCATAACGCTTGGCTTGAGATTTATGGCGGGGGCGCAAATCGAGCGCCGCCCGCGCGGCGCGGCCTCCCTAGACCATTCCGGTAAAACTTCAATCTTGAAATTTTTTATTAAGTCAAGATGCACCCTGTTCAAATCCTTCCCAGCGTGCTACAACCTGCTTAAGCAATGATCTAGCTGCTTGATAACGAAGGGAAAAATATGACGAAGTCGGAGCTGATCGAACGTATTGTCACCCATCAAGGGCTGCTCTCGTCCAAGGACGTGGAGTTGGCCATCAAGACCATGCTTGAACAGATGTCACAATGCCTGGCTACCGGCGACCGCATCGAGATCCGCGGTTTTGGCAGCTTCTCGCTGCACTATCGCGCCCCACGCGTGGGGCGTAACCCCAAGACCGGCCAGTCGGTCAGCCTCGAAGGCAAGTTCGTCCCGCACTTCAAGCCCGGCAAAGAGTTGCGCGACCGGGTCAACGAAGAAGATGAGGCCGAGGCCTGAGCACTCAAGGAGCAATCTGATGCGTAACCTGAAGCGCGCCCTGGCGGCTATTTTCGTGCTGCTGTTGGCGGCGGTGGTGTTGTTCTTCGTGCTGGAGAACCAGCAGCCCGTTGCGCTGGTGCTGTTCGGCTGGGCTGCGCCGGAAATGCCCGTGGCTGTCTTGGTGCTGGCAGCGCTGGTCATCGGCCTGGCTATAGGCCCGCTACTGGGCGCATACGGCGTTCAACGCAGCAAGCGCAAGATCAAGGCCTCTGCCCGGCAAGCGGCATTGAGCGGTAACTAAGGAAATTTCCTACGCCTTCCTGGGAATAGTCCGCCTATGCACAGGCTGGCCGCCATGAAGTAATAGCCCACTTCATTTATGGCCAAGTTGAGTGTGCGTAGCATGGAGTTCCCCTGCCTTTTCCATCACGGTGGCACCCGGGGTGTGACTGGGTCCTGCCACCAGTTGCACTTGGCCTCGTGTAGCAGTTTGCTGGTCGACTGTGGGTTGGAGCAGGGCACCGATGCGGCGCCTGGTGCAGAATCCGCGCCGCTCAGCTTCGATATTCAGGGCATTCGCGCGCTAATCGTCACCCACGTACATCTGGACCATGTCGGGCGCATACCTGCGCTGCTGGCTGCAGGTTACCGCGGCCCCATAATCTGCAGCGAGCCATCGGCGCGGCTATTGCCGCTGGTACTGGAGGACGCCTACAGGGTGGGCATCAACCGCGAGCCTGCTCAGGTGGCGCGGTACCTTGAACGGGTCACAAGCCTGATTGTGCCTTTGCCCTTCGAGCAGTGGCATGAAGTGGTGATGGAGCCGGGTTTGCAGTGTCGCATCCGCTTGCAGCGTGCAGGGCACCTGCTTGGGTCGGCATATGTCGAGTGCGACCTGTTGCATGGAAGTATCAACACCCGTTACGTGTTTTCAGGCGACCTGGGCAATGGTGCCAACCCATTGCTGCGCCCGCTTCGGCCCCCAGAGCGGGCAGATGTGCTGGTGCTGGAGAGTACCTACGGTGACCGCCTGCACCCGGTCAAGGGCGGTCGGCAGCAGCAGCTGGAGGCGGCAATTGATCGCGCCTTGGCCGACAAAGGCACCATTCTGATTCCGGCCTTCAGCCTGGGGCGTACGCAAGAGCTGCTGTACGAAATAGAGGATATTCTGCACTGCAAGGCATTGACCGGAGCCCGCGGCGAACCGGGTGACGAAGATCCCGTCAACTGGTCGCAGTTGCCCATCATCCTCGACTCACCCTTGGCCCAGCGTATTACCGGTGCCTACCGCGACCTGCACGAGTTCTGGAACGAAGAGGCGAGGGCGCGGCTGGCGCAAGGGCGTGATCCGCTTGGCTTCAACCAGTTGATCACAGTGGACACCCATGCCAAGCACCAGCAGGTAGTCAATTACCTCAGCAGCACCGTTCGACCGGCCATCGTCATTGCAGGCAATGGCATGTGTTCGGGCGGGCGGATTGTCAATTACCTCAAGGCCATGCTGGGGGATCGGCGGCATGAGGTGATGTTTGTGGGGTATCAGGTGAGGGGGACGCCGGGTGCGGTGATCCAGGCCAGTGAAGGGGCTGAAGGGTTGGTGCTGATTGATCTGGATGGGCAAATGTACGAAATACGCGCGAAAGTGTTGACCCTTGATGGATATTCGGGGCATGCCGACCAGGCGGGGCTGGTCGGGTTTGCAACCAGCGTGGCGCAAAGCCCCCGCAGGATTGTACTGGTGCACGGTGAGCGCCGAGCCAAAGTCGAGCTGTCCCGGGTATTGGCGCGGAGGCTTTGCGAGCTGGAGTGGGTGACGCAAATACAGATTCCCGCATAAAGTCGTTTTCCATGGAACATTCATAATCGTGATTGTCTTATGGCAGCCCTCAGGCGTTTCGCGCTCTCCCGCCAAGGCTAACGACCGGCCTAAATTGGGTGATTGCCGCGGGATAGCCAGCTGCCGGCCGGCAACCTACGAAGAAAAATCTCTGGTATTCTACGGGGTGAATCTTGCGTCTTGTGCCTATGGATGGTCGGGGATTTAAATACGCTGTGCGCTCTAATTTTCGCGCCGTTGCGCATTTGCGACGGTGATCAGCAGTAAGACACATGCCGGTTTCTTGAAGTGAAACAACATCAAGGGGCCGTTAAGGATCCGAATATGGAATTGATCCCGGTAATTTTATCCGGTGGCGTTGGTAGCCGTTTGTGGCCAGTATCCCGTGAGGCTCATCCGAAGCCGTTCATGACGTTGCCTGACGGGCAGAATCTAATCCAGAAGACCTTTCTTCGCGCAGCCCGGCTGGAAGGTGTGGTCGAAGTCCTCACCGTCACCAACCGCGAGTTGTTGTTCAAGACCGAAGACGAATATCGTACGATCAATACCAAGGGCCATGCACAGGGCTATATCCTCGAGCCATTCGGTCGCAACACGGCTGCCGCGGTGGCTGCTGCCGCGCTGCAACTGCACCAGAGCCACGGGCCGCAAGCGCATATGTTGGTGCTGGCAGCAGACCACCTTATTCAGGATGAAGTAGCTTTTTCTCGAGCTGTTGACAAGGCGATCCATCTCGCTGAACAAGGCTGGCTGGTGACGTTTGGCATCAAGCCGCAGTATCCAGAAACCGGCTTTGGCTATATCGAAGCCGCTGCCGGGGCGGCACTTGAAGGCGGGTTGAAGGTCGAGCGTTTTGTCGAAAAACCCGATGCCAAGACTGCCGAGGCTTACGTAGCGGCTGGCAACTACTTCTGGAATGCCGGTATGTTCTGCTTCCAGGTAGGCGCCGTAATTGAAGAGTTCAAAACTCATGCGCCTGATGTGCTGGAAGCTGTTGCCGCTACTCTGGAAGCTTCTCGCATTGCCTCGTCGGCAGGCTACCGCTGCCTTGCGCTTGATGCTGAAACCTTCGCCAATGTCCCTGATATTTCAATCGATTACGCCCTCATGGAGCGTTCTCGAAAGGTCGCGACCATCCCATGCGACATAGGCTGGAGCGACATAGGATCGTGGAACGCGGTCAGCGAACTTACCCCGCCGGATGAGCACGGCAACCGTTTCGAAGGCGAGGTGATGGCCTACGAAGCAACCAACAATTATGTCAGCACTGAAGATCGCCTTGCTGCCCTTGTCGGTGTGCAGGACCTGTTGGTGGTCGATACGCCCGACGCTCTGCTGATTGCCCACAAGGACCATGCCCAAGACGTCAAGCATATCGTCAAACGCCTGAAGGGCGATGGCCACGCCGCGCATTTGTTGCACCAGACGGTGCATCGTCCTTGGGGAACATACACCACGCTTGAAGACGGCGAGCGCTTCAAGATCAAGCGTATCGTGGTTAAGCCGAAAGCATCGTTGTCCCTGCAGATGCACCATCATCGTAGCGAGCACTGGATTGTGGTCAGCGGCATGGCCCTGGTGGTAAACGATGACCAGGAGCTGATGCTCAATACCAATGAATCCACGTTCATTCGTGCCGGTCACAGGCATCGCTTGCAAAACCCAGGTGTCATTGACCTAGTGCTGATTGAAGTCCAGAGCGGTGACTACCTCGGCGAAGACGACATCGTTCGTTTCGAGGACAAATACGGTCGTTGCGACGCCTGAACTCAGGTTTTTCCCGTCGGCCCGTGAGTGCCTTTTCGAGGTGCCGGGCCAATTTCATGCGACTGACCATCGCCCGCCATCCCCTTCTAGGCGTTGCACGCTCAGGCGGCAACGCATCCAGAGAGATGTATGTACGCACCTATCCAGACCCGCTGCTTCAAAGCCTATGATATCCGAGGCCAAGTTCCGGCCGACCTCAATGACGACATCGCTTATCGCATCGGGCGCGCCTTGGTGGCCCAACTGGGCGGTTGTAGCTATGTAGTGGGTCGTGACATGCGCCTGGAGAGCCCTGGCCTGGCAAGCGCTTTGGTAAAAGGCCTGACGGAAGCCGGGGTCGATGTAATCGACATCGGCTTGTGCGGTACCGAGGAGGTTTATTTCGCCACTAGTCACTACCAAGCCGACGGCGGCATCATGGTAACCGCCAGCCATAACCCCAAGGGTTACAACGGCATGAAGCTTGTACGCGAGCACTCCCGCCCGATCAGCGGTGATACAGGTTTGGCGGACATCCGTGCGCGTGTCGAAAGCGGCAATCTTGGTACTCCTGGCAAAACCCAAGGCGCTGTTCGTGAGGCATTCGACAAGAGTGCCTACATTGACCACTTGCTGACCTACGTTGATCGGTCTGCCCTCAAGCCACTCAAAGTGTTGGCTGACCCCGGGAATGGTGCAGTCGGCCCGGTGCTCGAACTGCTGAAAGCGCGCCTGCCACTGGAGATGACAATCATCAATGGGGAGCCGGATGGCAACTTCCCTAACGGTATCCCCAACCCACTGCTGCCTGAAAATCGCGACCTGACTCGGCAAGCCTTGCTCGATACGGGTGCTGATATAGGGATAGCGTTCGACGGTGATTTCGATCGCTGCTTCTTCTTCGACAACCAGGGGCGGTTCATCGAGGGTTACTATGTTGTCGGTCTGCTGGGTGAAATGCTGCTGGCCAAGCACCCAGGTAGCAAGATCATCCATGACCCGCGGCTGACATGGAATACCATTGAACAGGTCGAGGCCGCGGGCGGTATTGCCATCCAGAGCAAGACCGGCCACGCCTTCATCAAGGAAAGAATGCGTGCCGAAGATGCCGTTTATGGCGGTGAAATGAGCGCCCACCATTACTTCCGCGACTTCGCTTACTGCGACAGTGGCAATATTCCATGGTTGTTAATTGCCGAGCTGATGAGCACGACCGGGAAGAGCCTGGCGCAACTGGTGGACGAGCGCATCGAAGCTTTTCCGTGCAGCGGTGAAATAAATTATGAAGTTGGCGATGTGAAAGGCACTATCGAGCGCATCCTCGCTTTTTACCTGCCGCATAATCCAGAAGTCGACCGTACCGATGGTATCAGCGTGGCATTTGCCGACTGGCGTTTCAGCCTGCGCGGTTCGAACACCGAACCGCTGTTGAGACTGAACGTCGAGAGCCGGGGTGACAGCGCCTTGGTCGGACGCCGTGTCAACGAGATCGCGCGTTTGATCAGGGGCTGACTGGTTTCATGAAGCTTTTGCTCAATACTGAATCGCTGGTCCCGCCGTTGACCGGGATCGGGAACTATACCTTCAACCTTCTTGAGCAACTGCTTGCTCAGGAGGTAGGTGTGATCGAGTGTTTTCATGGGGCCAGGTTCTCAAGTGCAGAAGGCGCATTGGCCCAGTGTCTGGCCGCCACATCGCTCTATGTGAAGCCAGCTGCCGAGCAAGTGAAGCTCACTGGGCGTCAGGCTCTTGAAGCACATGTTCGGAGTATCCTTAAACGTTGGACGTTCACCTACCATGCCAGGGAGGCGTTGCTCAACGCACGGCGCTACTCTCGGGCAGGGGAACGCCGGCAGTACATCTATCACGAGCCGAATTTCATCCTTAAACCCCACGTAGGCCCTTGCGTGGCGACCATTCATGACCTCTCGTTCCTGCATTTTCCGCAGTTTCATCCGCGCAAACGCGTGGAGTGGCTAACTTCCAAGCTGCCTCAGACTTTGAAACGAGCGGATATGCTGATCACCGATTCGGATGTGATACGTGATGAGCTAGTGGGTGACTTCGGGGTAAGTTGCGACAGAGTGAAAACGGTATATCTGGGTGCGTCCCAGGCGTACCGGCCGCAAACGTCCGATGAAACCTGCGTGGCTCTTCAGCGGTACGGGCTTCAGCATGGGCGCTATGTATTGTTCGTGGGTACACTGGAGCCGCGCAAGGGCGTAGGCAGCCTCATTGAGGCTTGGTGCCGCCTGCCGCGGGCCGTGCGTGAGGAGTATCCACTGGTATTGGCTGGCGCACCCGGGTGGCACAATCAGGACCTTGGCGATCGCATCAAGGCCCTGGAACTCAGCCACGGCTTGCGCCAGCTTTCCTTTGTGCCGGGGGCTGACCTACCGGCCCTTTATGCCGGGGCCTCAGTATTTGCCTACCCATCGCTCTATGAAGGTTTCGGTCTGCCTGTGCTAGAGGCAATGCAATGTGGCGTGCCGGTGATCTGCACGGCAGGTACATCCATGGCCGAATTCACCCAGGGCAGTGCGTGGCTGGTGGAGGCTGGCAATATCGAACAACTGAGTGCGCAGCTCAACGACCTGCTTGGCGACCCCGCTGGCCGCTCCGCATTGGCGGATGCCGGCTTGAAGCGTGCTGCCGAATTTTCCTGGGGGCGTTGTGCTGAGGAGACGCTGGGGGTCTACCGTGAAATCGGCTAGTAGCCGGGCGGCCTTACCAAGTGCCATGCCTGGCATAGCCTGCGCCGTACGTTACAGATTGGGCGCGAATACCTTACATACAGGAAGTCTTATGAACATGGTGAGTCGAATACAATGAATACGCCGCTGTCTTTGATAAAAGACGTACTGCGCTATCGGGGTCTGATCTTTGCGATCACCCTGCGTGAGATCAAAAGCCGTTATGCGGGCTCTACTTTCGGTGCCCTGTGGTTGGTGGTGCCACCGATTTTCATGGTGTTTATCTATACGGTGATCTTCTCGCGCCTGATGCAGGCGCGGATGCCCGGTATTGAGCACCAGTATGCTTACAGTATATACCTCTGCGCGGGGCTGATTACCTGGAACCTGCTGCTTGAGTTGGTACAGCGGGGCAAGGGTGTATTTCTTGAGCATGCGAACCTGATCAAGAAGTCCAGCTTTCCCAAGTTCATCCTATTCATTCCAGTCATCGCGACGGCGGCGCTGAACAGCTTGATCCTGCTGGTGCTGGTGGTCATGTTCATGTTGGTGTCGGGCTTCCCGATCATGCCTACGACGCTGGTATTGATTCCGGTGTTGGCCACTGTCGTATTGCTGGGGGTTGCAGTAGGGGCCTTGCTGGCGACATTGAACGTATTCTTTCGCGATATCGGCCAGTTGAGCGATGTTTTTTTCCAAGCACTGTTCTGGGCCACCCCGATCGTCTATCCGCTGAGCATATTGTCTGAACATGTACAGTCGATGCTGTCGTGGAACCCCGTTTTCCCAATGGTACTGACGGCGCAGAAAGCATTGTTGGGTGAACCGGTCGGGATGTCCCAATTGGCTTACCCGCTTGGCTTCGCTGTTATCGTCTTCATCCTGGCTGTTGTGTTGTACCAACGCAGCTACAACGACTTGCTCGATCAGATCTGACATGACAATTCAAGTAAACCAGGTAGGTAAGGCCTATCCGAAACTCAAAGGTCGCTGGCACGCACTAGGTACTTGGCTCGGGCTGTGTAAACGCGACCAGAACTGGATTATCCGGGATGTCAGCTTCAAGGTAGGGCAGGGCGAATCGGTGGGCATCATTGGCGTCAACGGCGCCGGCAAGAGTACCTTGCTGAAGATGATCACCGGCACAGCGATGCCAACCGAGGGCTCGATCACCACCACTGGCCGCATTGCCGCGCTGCTCGAGCTGGGCATGGGTTTTCATCCCGAGTTCACTGGCCGGCAAAACGTTGCGTTAGCGGGGCGCATGCAAGGGCTCGAGCGTGCGGAAATTATCGCGCTGATGCCGGAAATTGAAGCATTTGCCGAAATTGGCCACTATTTCGACATGCCTGTCCGAACCTATTCATCGGGCATGTTCGTGCGCCTCGCGTTCAGTGTGGCGACAGCTGTGCGCCCTGAAGTCCTGATTGTTGACGAAGCATTGGCGGTAGGCGACGCCTACTTCCAGCACAAGTCGTTCGCGCGCATTCGTGAGTTTCGCGAGCAGGGCACGACCTTGCTGTTCGTTTCCCATGACCCAGGTGCCATCAAAAGCCTTTGCGACCGTGCGATCTTGCTGGGCGACCACAAGATGCTGATGGATGGCCGCCCCGATGAAGTACTGGATTACTACAACGCGCTGATTGCCCGCAAGGAAGAAGGATCGCTGCAGGCCCAGGCTGTAAATGCGCCGTATGCTGGGCGCTCGGGCAATGGCAAGGCTCGGATCGAGGAGCTTACCCTCAGCAGCAATGGCCGAGCGGCGACCATGCTGGAGGTAGGCGCGCCGCTCACATTGAGCCTGAAGATCCGCTCCAATGAGCCTATCTATGATTTGTCGCTGGGCTTCATGTTCAAGGATCGCACTGGCTACGACATTTTCGGTACAAACACTTGGTTGCGTGGAGAGTTGCGCGACCTGGGTGTCGAGGCTGGCAAGGAACAGACGCTGACCGTGACCATTCCAGCCTTCAATGTCGGGCCCGGAAGCTACAGCCTTACCCTTGCCTTGCATGGGGGCGCCGATCACATCGAGGACAACTTCGACTGGTGGGACAAGGCTGTTGTGTTCAATGTGATTGGCAACAGCAGCTACAAACATTTCGCCGGGGTATGCGCCATGCAGGCAGAGTTCAAGCTTGACTGAGGCGTTTGAGAGGTGCCCGGCTTGAACAAGGCCGAGGGTCTTGCCCATTGGGGCTTGCTCGACGCTAGCAAGACGACCTGCGTAGAATGACGGCCTCTGGTGTTCCCGTAGCGTACGAAGCTAGTGCCATACACTCATCCGCCTACACTGGCCACTCAACCAGTTTTGAACACAAATAATGACTATCGATCTTAAAAAACTGCAAAAAACCATTCAGGCTGAAGTCAATCGTCGCGAGTATGAGCGAGTTACTGCCAGTGCCGATAGTGCAAAGCTGCCTAGTAATGTACCCAACGACATTGTACGTACTTTCGAGCTTTTGGATCTTGAAGGGTACCTGCCGCCCAAGCCTGAAGCGCCAGTGCAACCTGAAGTAGCGGCCACCCCAGCGGCCAACGACGACACCCCGCAAGCCCAGACGCCGCCGCCGAGCCTGTATCGCCGGCTGCGCGGGTTGCCGATAGTCGGCAAGCTCTTCAGCCACCCGCGTATCATGAATTTCCTCACCAGGGTGCGGCAGCGCCCTGGTGGTGCCACGCTGAAAAACCTGTTCATTACCCTGGCACACGCGGTAGCCGTGCGTGTTCCCGGTGTCTTGCGCATGCGGCAGGTGCTTGCCGTGGTGCGTCACCTGCCCGAACGAGTGGGCGCGTTGGAGTGGCACATCGCCGACGGTGCTGCTCGTTTGCGCAACGTCGCTGTGCAAGTACAGAACCAGACCAACCAAAGCCTTTACACCCACGGTTTGGCAATCCAGCAGAACGAGCAGTACCTGATAGAGCGCATGCGCCGTCTGGAGCAGATGCTACGCGAACAAACCTTGACCATTGCCGAACTTCAGGCAGCACGACCGCGGCTCGACAACGCTGCCCAGGCAATGCCGGCGGTGGTAGATGAACCGGGCATGCCGGCAGAGCTCTACCTGGAGTTCGAGGCCAGTTTCCGTGGGGCGCCTGAAATGATCCGCGAACGGCTGAAGCGGAACCTTGACTACTTCCGGAATGATCCAGAGCTGGTTCAGTTGCCAGTGCTGGACTTGGGCTGTGGTCGCGGCGAGTGGTTGCAACTGCTCAAGGAAGAAGGCATCCCGGCGATCGGCGTCGACTCCAACAGTGCGATGATTGAGAACTGCAAGCAGTCCGGTCTTGAAGTCTACATGGGCGATGCGCTGCAGTATCTGGCAGCTATGCCTGCCAACAGCCTGGCGGGGCTTACTGCCTTCCATATCATCGAACACTTGCCATTAAACGTTCTAGTTCGCCTGATTGATGAGGCTCGTCGTGTCGTGTGCCCTGGTGGCGTTGTTTTGTTTGAAACGCCAAACCCGGAAAACCTGATTACCGGGGCCTGCAATTTCTACGTCGACCCTACGCACCGCAACCCATTGCCACCCGCGCTGGTGGCGTTCCTACTCAAGGCGCGTGGGTTCGAGCGAGTTGAAATCGACCGTCGACACCCGGGTGACCCTTCCCTGTTGCTGCAAGGCAACGATGAAGCCATCACCACCCCTCTCAACCGATTGCTGTTTGGCCCACAGGACTACGCCGCCATCGGTTATGCGCCCTGAACAGGTTGAATTGATTCCATGCATCTGATTATCTGCAACGAGCGCCTGCTGTTCCGTTTTGGCGTAGACCGTGTATTGCTGCTGCTGGCGCAAGGCCTCAAGGCCTCGGGTTGGCACATTACCTTTGTCGCCCAGCGCGCCAACCATGATGTATTGCGCCGTATCACTGACGATATCCATACCCCGCCAGAGCATCTGGGGCCGTATACCGACCTGGATCAGGTGACTGCCGAATGGTTACGCGACAACCGTCATCTCTTCTCGCCGGCCGGTAGTGACCCGTCCGGCACGGTAGCGCTGATCGGCGGTTGGCCGTTCTATGCCTCGATTGCAGTCTTCCGCCAGTGGGGCGTACCCACCGTGGCGCTAGATTGCGGTGGTGTCCCTTATGAAGATATGAAGGGCCCTGCGCGTATGGTGCAGGAGCGCTTGCGCGCCCAGCGTCGCGAATACCTTCCCGAAGCGCGAGTGGTCACCCCGATCAGCCATTTTGTATCGCGTAGCCAGAGCTTGCCCGATGCTGGCCCCGAAGTAGAAATCGCCATGATTCACCTGGGCGCTGACCACTTGGCCGGTGGTGTTGACCAAAGCCTGTGGCTACATGGTCATCAGGTGGCTGGTGATCAGGCTGGCGCCGATCCAGCCGACGGCCCCATGATCATCAACCTGGGCCGCTGGGAAACCGGTAACTACAAAAATAGCGAAGGGCTTTACCCGATTGCCCGGCAAATCATTGCCGTACACCCCAAAGCACGTTTCAGCGTACTGGCGACTGCCGACGAACTGAAACTGCCGGCTGACCTAGTGGGGTATATCTTGCCTTTGGGCCACCCCAGCGATGCCGAACTGTCTGCATTGATGGCCAACGCCCAGTTGGGCTTGAGCGTATCGCACTGGGAAGGTTTCAACTTGCCGCTGGCCGAGATGCAGCAGTTGCGCAAGCCTGTGCTGGTGTTGAATATTGGCGCGCATCCCGAAGTGGTTGCCGACGCTCGGCAGCTTTGTGCCGACGAGCACGATATGGCTGCAAAGGCACTGCGGGTGCTTGCGGGCGACCTGCTGACAGGCCCCGAATGGGAAGCCAACCTGGACAACTTCCAGCAGACCTTTACCTGGAAGCGCACCATCAAGGCATACGCCGATTTGCTCGCCACCTTGAATCCTATCCAGGAATTGCCCGTACCTAAGCTTGTCATCGACACCAGCGCCTGCCTGCGCGATACCGCCAACACGGGCGTGGCGCGGGTAGTGCGTAGCCTTACCCGTAAGTTGCAGGACTTTGGCGAGCCACTGTTCGTGACCTGGGACGAAACCTTGCGCGAGTATGTGCTGCCCACCGAGGGTGAGTATCACAACCTGGCTTTGTACGGCGGCCCCAAACCTGACCCGCAACACTACGTACTGCCCCGCTCCCCGGCCCACCGTCGGCAGACGTTGTCCAGCCTTGGGGGCAGAGCCCTGCGCGGTGGCTGGTTGCTGCAAAGCGAGATCGTCTTCGAGCGGCAAGGACCTGCACGCCGTGCCGCAGCCCGGCAGCTAGGCCTCAACGTTGCGGCGATTTTCTACGACGCCATTCCGGTCACGCACCCCGAATGGGTTGCCGATACCGCTATTCGTGACAACCACGCTGCTTACATGCGTGGCCTGGCCGAGACCGACCGCGTGCTACCGATTTCTCCGGATGCCGGTAAGCAGTTGCAAGCCTTCTGGGAGCGTGAAGGCATCAACCCGCATGCCCACGTTAAAACCTGCTGGATTCCCGGCGAATTGACCGCATCTGTACGAGCTACTACGCCGGCTGCTGCGCCTGGTGCGGGTGAACCGCTGCGTATCCTGTGCGTTTCGACACTCGAACCGCGCAAGAACCACAAAGTGCTGCTCGAAGCTGTCTCTCGCCTGGCCAGAGACTACCCGCAACTGGACTGGCAACTGGACCTGATCGGCAATCGGTATGCTGGTGCCGACCATATTGTCGATGCAGTACGTGCGGCCAATGCTGCTGACCCGCGCATTGTCTGGCACGGGGTGGTCGACGATGCCACCCTCAACGACTATTACGCCAAAGCCCATGTCAGCGTGTATGCCTCCCTCGTAGAAGGTTATGGCATGCCGATCGTCGAATCGCTTTGGCATGCGCGTCCCTGCATCTGCCATAACGGCGGGGTAATGGCCGAGCTGGCGGCGGAAGGTGGTTGCCGTACAGTAGACATGACTGACCCCGATGCACTCGCCAGGCAAATCTATGCGCTGGCAAGCGAGCCGCAGGCTTACCTGAAACTGGCCAGCGAAGCCGTGGCCCGGCCAATCCTGACCTGGCGCAGCTACGCGCGGGCCATGCTGCGGCAATTGGCCAGTCACACATTGCGAACGGTTGCCAAGCCGTTGCCGCGCCAGTGGCAACATTTGCTGATCGACCCGCAGCTACAATTGGTGGACGAGCCTGGTCAACTAGCCTTGGCTTGCCTGCTGCACCAGCGGCCGGCCCAATGCGCACTGCTGCTGGGCGAGCATCCCCAATGGGTTACCGACTTGATCGGCCACCACGCACTGCGAGCTTGGCAAGTGGCGGATGGGACCCTGTTGGGTGACGTAAGCCGACAAGGCGCGATTAGCCGTATTGAAGCGCCCGTGGATGCAGCCTTGCCGTTGCTGCTGGCCGAGTTGCGCGACAACGAAATTACCGTCGACTTGGTCGTGCTGGCAGCCGAGCCGTACAACCCTGCATTGCGTGAAGCGCTCAGCCCGTTACTGACGGGGCAGGCTGAAGGGCTGCTGTTAATAGCGCAAGGCCTGAGTGCAGAGACAACGCTGGCATTGGGCTTGCCACCCGAAGCTGCTATCGAGCTGCCAGGGTTGCGTGGCTATCATTACCCTCTGGTGAAGCTAGGGGCGGATAAATGAAGGTTCTGGTCATCTCCAACTTCTTCCCGCCGCACGTCATTGGTGGCGCGGAGATCATAGCCTACCACCAGGCCCGGGCGTTGGCAGCGCGGGGCCATGAAGTGCGCGTGCTGGCAGGGGATAACAGCCGTGGCCTGCCAGGCTATCCCATTGAGCAGGAGATGTTCGATGGGCTGCCGGTTACGCGCGTTTCACTCACTTATCTGGATTTTGCGCCCACCGGCAACAATGTCGCTCACCTGGGCGTAGAGCGAATTTTCCTTCGACTCATCGCCGATTGGCGCCCCGATGTGATTCATGCGCACCACATGGCTGGCCTGTCGCTCGGTATTCTGCAGTTGGCCCGGGCGCGCGGCATTCGTATCGCGCTGACTTTGCACGACCACTGGGGTTTCTGCATGAACAGTACGCGGATCACCACCCAGGACACGCTGTGCCAAGACAGCACGCAGTGCCACAAATGCCACTCGCATATCTACAACGGCGACCTCTTGCTGCCGCAGCGTATGCGGCAGGACTACCTTCGCTGGCAGTTGGATGCAGTCGACCACTTCATTTCGCCCAGCCACTACCTGGCGCAAACCTACATCGCCAACGGCCTGCCCGCCGAACGCATGAATGTGATCGCCAATGGCATCGAGCTGGAGCGTTTCAGTTCAACCACACCTGCGCCCCCCGGCCCTCGCCTGAATGTGCTTTTCACGGGCTACATGGGGGGCCATAAAGGTGTGCCGTCCCTGCTCAAGGCGTTGGCTTTGCTGCCGCCTGACAAGGTGCATGTCGACATGGTTGGCGACGGCCATATGCTCGAAAGCTACAAGGCTGAACTGCGAGCAATCGCCCCGCGTCTTTCGGCAAAGTTCTGGGGACGGTTGCCAAACGCGCGTATTGCCGAGCGTTTCGCCCAGGCCCACGTGTTCGTGCTGCCATCGGTGTGCCCGGAGAATCAGCCAGTGACTATTACCGAAGCCATGGCCTGCGGCCTGGCCGTAGTCGGTTCGCGTATCGGGGGTATTCCGGAGCTGGTGGATGAAGGCGTTACAGGCCAGCTCTTTGAGCACGGCAATGCTGAAGAGCTGGCACGTTGCCTGCGTCTCTATATTGACCAGCCAGAGCTGCTGGCGGCCCATGGTAAAGCCGGTCGGGAACGGATCCAGGCTTATGCCTTCGACCTGCAAATAGACCGCATTGAAGCACTGCTCGCCGGCCCAGGGGCTGAGCGTGGCGAGCAGATGCAACTGATTGCCTGTCACGGGGCGCCCTTGGCCAGTACATTCGATACAGTACTCAAGGCGTTGTGCCCGGTGCCGGCCAACCGGCCCCAGCCAGCGAGCCAGCCATGCTGCGTTCCGGCAAACTGGATCGCGCCGGAACAGGCAGATGTGCTCTGGGTGGCAGGGCCCACCGCTCATGATCCGGATGCAGCCATGCAGCTAATCGAAGCCTACCGGGCACAGGGCAAGCAGGTGGTGGTGGATGAACGGCACCTGCTCGTGGCCCGCAATACCGAATCAGCCCTGCTGGCGCGGGGTGGAGCAGAGGTTGCATTGGGCCTGGAATACCTGCTGGCTTATGTCAAAGAGCCTGAAGCCGACATTGTTATCCAGTGACTGTGCAAGGCTGACCCGCGTTGCACGGAACATGGCGACGGGCCTGTTCCGCGCAATTCAACGCACCCTGGTTCAAGGCGTCAGCAGTTGGGCAAGGCCCTCGCTGATGGGGGTTGGTTCAGGCAATTCAAACATGCTCAACAGCCGCTGGTTGTTGGCCCTGGAATGGCGGATATCGCCGGGCCGCGCAGGCTGGTAGTTGACCTCTGGCGTCTTGCCGAGTACCTGCGACAGAGCCGCCAATACCTGATTGAGTGAAGTTGCCTGGTTCAAGCCTACGTTGACTGCACCCGTTACGGCGCCGGGACGTTCCAGACCCTGCATCAGCAGCTTTATGAGGTCGCTGACAAAAACGAAATCACGGGTTTGCTCGCCATCACCAAACACCGAAACAGGCAGGCTTTTTTGCGACCTTTCGGCAAAAATACTGATCACGCCGGAGTAGGGCGAGGATGGATCCTGACGCGGGCCGTAAATATTGAAGAAGCGGAAAACCACCGGCTCCACGCCGTGTTGGCGCTGGTAGAAATCCAGATAATATTCGCTCGCCAGCTTGTCAGATGCATACGGGGTCAATGGCGCTTTGGGCGTATCTTCGGCAATGGACGCCCCTTCGCCGTTGTTGCCATAAACCGCTGCGCTGGACGCGAACAGTACACGCTTCACACCTGCCAAACGCATAGCCTCGCACACATTCAAGGTGCCGATGAAATTGCTCTGGTGGGTGCGCACAGGGTCATCCACCGATGCCTGCACCGAAGCCACCGCTGCCAGATGTACCACCGCTTGGCAGCCGCTTACTGCCTGCGCTACCAAGACGGCATCGGCCACATCGCCCTCTATGAGTTGCAATCGCGGGTTGGCCAGTTGCAAGTTGCTGCGCTTGCCTGTGGACAGGTTATCAAGCACGCGCACTGTGCGGCCGCTGGCAAGCAAAGCATCGGCGAGGTGTGAGCCAATGAAGCCCGCACCGCCAGTGATAAGGATGGGGGCGTCGGGCGAAAAGTTTTTTGGCATACGAGTATCCAGGCTGCAAATAAGAAAGATGCTGTGACA
Organism: Pseudomonas sp. TJI-51; assembly: GCF_000190455.2. Lineage (NCBI taxonomy): Bacteria > Pseudomonadati > Pseudomonadota > Gammaproteobacteria > Pseudomonadales > Pseudomonadaceae > Pseudomonas > Pseudomonas sp. TJI-51. The sequence goes on along the minus strand of NZ_AEWE02000051.1, from coordinate 36,930 downwards.
GTGAGTTCAGGTGCGCGCGGCCAATCATGCCTGCATCTGCTTGCCGGGCCTACTTACGCCAGCCAGCCAGCGTGCGCGCAAGTAGCGCTGAACCGGGCGCTCGAACCATCGGTGGCAGGCAAGGCTCAGGGGTACCAATACCGCGAAGAACAACAGCATGACCCAAGGTTGGTAAAAGATTTCGCGAACAAAGCCCAAGCTATCGAGCACCAGGGCAAACACTAGCTGCAGCGGAAAATGCAGCAAGTATGAGGCGTAACTGATGTCTCCGACCCATGCGGTCGAGCGCAGCAGGGCTGGCCGGTGCATGCCGGCTGCCGCCAGCATTGCCAAGGTGGCGGGGAAGCACAGGCACATGACGAAATAAACATTAACGCTAGGCGCTAGGTGTAGTTGGTAAACCCAGGCCGCTACGGCGATGCCGGTGGTGATAGCCAGCGCCATCCCACTGCCAGCCAGGCGGCGCAGGTGCACCAGCAGTGCATAGGCGAGGCCGCCGATGTAAAAGCACAGCAACCCGCTGCCGATCTTGTAGCTGCCCGGGTATAGCAGCAGACCAACGCAAGCGACCGCGGCCGCTAACAGCCAGCGCCAACGGCCAGCCAGACAGATCACAAAGAACGAAGCGTAGAGCAACACTTCGACCGATACCGACCAGATAGGCGCGTTGTACGACCAGCCCTTTTCGAACCCCCAAGCTGGGGCCAGCAGCAGGTTGAGCAGGGCATGGTAGCTGTCGTTGTACTGATACACGAAGGCGTTCGAGTTATAGGTCGTGTAAATCCACTGAAGGCCAGCTACCAGTGCGAAGGACAGCAAGTGAAGAGGGTACAGCCGACTGAAGCGATCAACCGCAAACCTGCCGAGGGGAATTTGGCGCGCGGCAATCGCATTTGAGAACAACCAGAAGAAGACGAACCCCGAGATCGAGAAAAACAGCTGAACGGCAAGCCCACCGTATTGGTAGAGTGGTGTCAGCGCCGTAAAGAAGGGCTGGCGCGCCGGGTCAAAGCCGGCAGGGCTGTCACCTACATAGAAAAAATGCTGCCAGTGCCAGAAAACCACGCTGAGGGCAGCGATACCGCGCAGCGTATCCAAGGTGTACAGCCGGTCGGCTGGGGCAGCAGGAGCAGTCATTGACACTTCACTGGCGGGCAAAAGGGAAATGCTGTCACCCGCCGATGTGAAGTGTCAATGCACGTTAAGCAATACAAGAAATTGCCTAACGCTTCAGTCGAATACCTCAGCCAGGCTCAGCGCCACACCCTGCTGATCTTTGCCAGACAATTGCGGCTGGCCATCAAATCGCCAATCGATGGCGATTTGCGGATCGTCCCAAGCAATGCACCGTTCGCTCTTTGCAGAGTAGAAGTCGGTGGTTTTGTAGACAAACTCCGCCGTCTCGCTCAGGGTAACGAAACCGTGTGCGAAACCTGCCGGGATCCATAGCTGTTGCTTATTTTCAGCCGACAGCACAGCCCCAACCCATTTGCCGAAGGTTGGCGATGAACGCCGAATGTCCACGGCCACGTCAAACACTTCACCCTGGATTACGCGCACCAGCTTGCCCTGGGCGTGCGGTGCCAGCTGATAGTGCAGGCCACGCAGCACGCCTTTAACCGAGCGCGAATGGTTGTCTTGTACAAAGTCGGGCTGCAGCCCGGTGACTTCGGTGAAAACACGGGCGTTGTAGCTTTCGTAGAAAAAGCCGCGGTCGTCGCCGAATACCTTGGGGGTAAACAGGACTACTTCTGGGATATCGAGCGCAATGGCTTGCATCAGAATACCTTCTCTTTCAGCAAGTTTTGCAGATACTTGCCGTAACCGTTTTTCAGCATGGGTTGAGCCAGCCGCTCGAGTTGCTCGGCGTCGATCCAGCCAGCGCGGTAGCAAATTTCTTCAGGGCAGGCCACTTTCAAGCCCTGACGGCGCTCCATCGTGGCGATGTATTGGCTTGCTTCGAGCAGGCTGTCGTGCGTACCGGTGTCGAGCCATGCGTAGCCGCGGCCCATGATTTCAACCTGCAACTGCTGCTGTTGCAGGTAGAGATTGTTGAGGTCGGTGATTTCCAGCTCGCCGCGCGCGGAGGGCTTCAGGTCGCGGGCCAGGTCGACGACTTGGTTGTCATAGAAATACAGGCCAGTGACGGCATAGCTCGACTTTGGAACAGCCGGTTTTTCTTCCAGAGACAACACACGGCCGCTGTCGTCGAACTCAGCCACGCCGTAGCGCTCTGGGTCGTGCACGTGATAGGCGAATACCGACGCACCGGAATCCCGCTTGTCGGCATTCAGCAGCAGCGCCTGGAAGTCATGGCCGTAGAATATATTGTCACCCAGTACCAGCGCAGATGGGTCATTACCAATAAAGTCAGCGCCTATGGTAAACGCCTGCGCCAACCCGTCCGGGCTCGGTTGTACCGCGTAAGACAGGTTCAGGCCCCATTGGCTGCCATTGCCCAGCAACTGTTCGAAGCGTGGGGTGTCTTGCGGGGTAGAAATGACCAGGATGTCCCGGATCCCGGCTAGCAGCAGCGTGCTGAGCGGGTAATAGATCATCGGTTTGTCATAGACCGGCAGCAGCTGCTTCGAAACCGAAAGTGTGGCCGGATGCAAGCGTGTACCCGAACCGCCAGCCAGAATAATTCCTTTACGAGCCATGAGAGTCCCTATTACTGGATTTCGTCCAGCATACGTTGCACGCCTTGCTCCCAAAGCGGCATTTTGAAATTGAACGTTTTTTCCAGCTTGGCCAGCGCCAGGCGCGAGTTGCGCGGACGCGGCGCAGGTACTGGATAAGCTTCGGTGCTGATCGGGGCAACCTTATCAGCCGTCACTTTGAGCGCCACGCCGTTGCGCTGAGCGTGCGCCAAGACGAACTGAGCAAAACCATGCCAGCTGGTTTCACCGGCTGCGGCCAAGTGGTAAACCCCTGCCAGGTGACGGTTGTCTTGCCCGTTGAAGATTTGCCGTAGGATGTGAGCGGTAACGTCGGCAATTAGTTCAGCGCCCGTCGGAGCACCAAACTGGTCTGCCACCACGCTCAAACCTTCACGTTCAGCAGCCAGGCGCAGCATGGTCTTGGCAAAATTATGCCCGCGCGCAGCATACACCCAGCTTGTGCGCAGCACCAAGGCCTTGGCGCCGCTGGCAAGGATGCCACGCTCGCCATCAAGTTTGGTACGGCCATAGACCGAGAGAGGGCCGGTAGCTGCGGTTTCCTCCCAGGGCTGGTCACCGCTGCCGTCAAATACATAATCGGTGGAATAGTGAACCAACCAGGCACCCAGCGCTGCTGCTTCGCGTGCCAACACCGCGGGGGCTTGCGCATTGATCATTGCGGCTAATGCCTGGTCGCTTTCTGCTTTATCTACTGCTGTATAGGCAGCAGCGTTGACGATTATGTCGGGCGCCAGTTGACGAACAGTGGCGGCCAAACCATCCGCTTGGGACAAATCGCCACACAAGCCTTCAGCCCCTTGGCGGTCCAGTGCGATGACCTCGCCTAGCGGCGCCAAAGCGCGCTGCAGCTCCCAGCCTACTTGACCGTTTTTCCCTAACAGCAGGATTTTCACGCTTTATTCGCCCCGTATTGCTGTGCCACCCAGTCACGGTAGCTGCCATCCATGACGCCTTTGACCCATTCCTGATTGGCCAGGTACCAAGCGACTGTCTTGCGAATGCCGGTTTCGAAGGTTTCCGCAGGTTTCCAGCCGAGCTCACGCTCGATCTTGCGGGCATCGATTGCATAACGGCGGTCATGGCCTGGGCGGTCGGTGACATAGGTGATGAGTTCGGCATACTGCTCAACAGGCTTGCCGGTTTTCTGGTTGATCACCTGGCGCGAGGCCGCTGGTGCAAGCTCGTCGAGCAAGCTGCAAAGGGTATGGACGATGTCGATATTGGCTTTTTCGTTCCAGCCGCCAATGTTGTATGTCTCGCCAAACGCACCGGCTTCCAGTACACGACGGATGCCCGAGCAGTGGTCCTCGACATATAGCCAGTCGCGAATTTGCTGGCCGTCGCCATAGACCGGCAGCGCCTTGCCTGCCAGGGCATTGACGATCATCAGCGGTATCAGTTTTTCCGGGAAATGGAACGGTCCATAGTTGTTGGAACAGTTGGTAGTGAGTACCGGCATGCCGTAGGTATGGAAATATGAACGTACCAGGTGGTCGCTGGCTGCCTTGCTGGCCGAGTACGGACTGTTTGGCGCGTAAGGGGTGGCCTCGCTGAAGGCCGGGTCGTTTGGCCCGAGTGTGCCGTAGACTTCGTCCGTAGAAACGTGAAGGAAGCGGAATGCCTCCTTCTCCGCGCCTTCCAGGCTGTTCCAGTGGGCCCTGGCGGCTTCCAGCAAGCGGAAGGTGCCCATCACGTTGGTCTCGACAAACGCTTCAGGGCCAGTGATCGAGCGATCAACGTGCGATTCGGCGGCGAAATGAACCACGGCGCGTGGGCGATGCTCGGCGAAAAGCTGGGCCAGCAGTGCTGCATCGCAGATATTGCCTTGGACGAATTGGTGCTGTTCGTTACCTGCCAGCGATTGTAGGTTCGCCAGGTTGCCTGCGTAGGTCAGGGCGTCCAGGTTGAGCACGGGCTCCTGGTTGTGCGCACACCATTGCAGAACGAAATTTGAGCCGATGAAGCCGGCTCCGCCTGTTACTAGAATCATAATTGAGCCTTACGTTAAATTTCGTAGCTTTATGACACTGATGGCGAATTGCGTTGATTTGGCCTCCAACATGGTCGAAATCAACTCTGTCACCAGTTCTCCTAATAATACATCACTGCTTGGGGTGATAGCTATAGAGTAGAGCCAGCCATGGAGCGACGCGTGGTCTATTTTCGTGAATCTGTTGATCTAGAGTGCTGCCTGGATTAGGGTTGTTGATGCTTTGTAGGTAGGGGGGCGTCAGGCGGAACAGTCTGAATTTAGTAAGGCTGGATTTGGCTTGATGGGTTTTTCTTTTTCGGGGTGCTTTATTTTTAAAAAAGAGCATTAGTAATGAATGAAAGTTGAATTCTCAATGTGATTAGATCATGCATAAACAATTTAAAGTTATTGTTCGCAGCCTGGATGCTGTTAAAGAAATAAGATGCTCTTTGGATTTGCCAAAGGCGGGAATGATTACGGAGTCATCAAAATCATATTTGGCCATGGCTGGCTGGATTTACATTCCGGGCGAGAAGGATGTAAGTGTGGTTGTTAGTCACATGCCCGAATTAAGTATGCCACTTAATACAGAGCGATCAGATGTAAAGGCAGTGATTCCAGCTGCTCCAGTTTTGACTGGATTTAAATATCCTGTTGACTTTTCAACAGATTTCAAGGTGGGCGTGACAGTTGCTGGTAAAGCCGAATGGCTCTTTCAAGTTAGAGTTGAAGAAGCTAAGGTGCTTGTTGGGTCCAATGGGCACTTATTTTTGGATAATGATTTAAACAAAAGTGTTCAGCAGTTCACTGGGGAATTTTTAATACCGGATTCGGAGCTTCAGAAGTGGGATAAGTATTTCTCTAGGCTTAATGCTTGGTCCGTTGATAATGCTAGACAATACACCTTTGTGGTTGCCCCAGCGAAAGAATATATTTACTCAGATAGCTACCCACACAAAAAAGGGATTGTCACTCCATTAGAGCAGTTTTACAGCCGGTTTTTGAATGTTGCTAAAATAACTGATCTAACTGAAAGCCTCTCTAGAGATCGTGAGTTTGCATACTACAAAACCGATAGTCATTGGAATGATTATGGCGCATCACTGGCTGCATCTTCATTTTGCCGTTACGCAGGATTCAAAAGTGTAGATCCAGGTGTTGAATATTCGATACTTCCGATTGGCGGTGATTTGGGCTCAAAATTAATGCCTGTGCAATTGGAGAATTCTTTAGTAATCCGGGATAGAGAAAAATTAATCAAATTTAGAGTTTATGAAAATAGGATAAAAGTCAGAGGTGAGATTGTAATATATGAGAATCCTAGTGCTCCAAATCAGATAACACTCATGATATTCGGGGATTCCTTCTCTGTTTCTTTTGGTGACTTTCTATCGCACTCATTTTTAAGAGTTGTTCGGATCTTTTCCGGTGCCGATGTAGATTGGGCTGCTGTAGAGTTTGAAAAGCCGGACTATATTTTAGTGGAAACGACATCTCGGTTTTTGATTCGATCACCTTCCCTTGATTTTAGTATATACGATGAGATTCTGAGAAAATATAGCGCGTTGGGAGAGGCTGAGTTAGAAGAGCAACGATCATTCGTAGATTTGGAACATTCGAAGAGTTTTGAGTATTATGTTCACGCCTCTCGAAAAGCCCTTGAAAAGGCGAAAAAAATACTCAAAAAATGATTTCGTTCAAGGCCCGCGTTTGAGTTTCTGCGGGCCTTATAGGCCGAGGGTTTCGGTTAGGAGCGGAGTAATGAGTGGCTATTGAAACTCAGCGTTTCTCAAGATGTAGCCTCCAAAGATCCACCTGAAACTACTACATTATCAAGAAACGTTACTTTTACTTTGTCGCCTGGATTGATCATGCCACTTAAATTAACAAAAAAACCACCTTGCCCTTTTGATATACCTCCACTTTTTAGATCAGGCCGGCCGATGACTGAGTGTGCAATTAGGCGCTCAATTCCATTGATGTAGACTTTTAGAGAGGTGCTATTGCCAAAATAGTCTACAGCCCAACCTGTGATCTTATTAGAAGACAATCCGTCAATATGGCCGCGATATTGATGTTTTAGGCTAGGCGTAGAAGTGGTCGAATCGCCTACCAATCTAATCAGAGACTTGTCCTTGTCCGGGAATGCAATCGATGATGTCGGACTCAAAAAAGTAGCTAGTAAATCCCTCTCTTTTTCAGAGAAAAAGCTTAACGCGCCGAGTTTGTCTAACTTCAAGTGGCCGGCGGATAAAACATCAGTTTTTATTGCATCTTGAGAGTGAAGTTTTCGGATTTCCTCAAGATATAGCTTGATGTTTAGATCTGTATGTGCAGAGGTTTTTGCATTGAGAACATCATCAATCGTGTCATCTTTGCTAATAAATCCTCGCGCAACCAGCTTTCTGAGGTTTGCGTTTATTCGTTGGGTGGGTGAGAAGTTATTTAAGTGCAATACAAAAACGGCGCGATGCTGGAGCCCATCATAAACGTGCTCAAGCGCCTGTATATTATGGTTGATATAGCCATCGAGCTTTGTATAAGAGCTGAAGATGGGCTTTCCCCAGGTTAATCCCGTTTCAAGTTTTTCGCCGGAATCACCAATAGAGAAGATATTTTTAGAACCCGGAGCGTTGCTAAGCCATATGCCAGGGATACTAACATCCAATTGACTTAGGTACTCAATAATTGACGTCGAGTAACCTTCTTCGCTCATTAAGTATAGGCGTTCATCACTGTCTAAAAACGTAAAATGTCTACTGGAGTGCTGCAGCGCCTGGTATAAAGGGGTAAACTTTTCAGGGCTATGAATGTCGTTGTGGAAAGTATCAAAGCTGAACACATTTTCAGGAATCGGCAATTTCTTGTATTTGTCAAGAAGTTCAGCGTTAGTGGAGTTATTATCAAATACGTAAATATTTTGAGCGCCCACTATTTTAGCATGATGATCAAAAAAGTCTGGAAACATCTCCCAGTCATCTTTAATTTTCAGAACTATCTTAAGTGGTGAATAGTTTGATCGAATTAATGAACAAATCTCTTGTTGTTCAGTTTTCCACTGCATCACTTTAGATCTCTCCCTAGCGCTTGTGGGGCTCACAATTGTTCAAGCGCATGCCTGATTCAAGTAGGCTGCCCTGCGCTATGTCGTTTAAATATGATAGGTTAAAAGAAAGAAGTTACGCATTATCATACTTTGTGTAACACCTGCAGTTGCGTATGTCTGTAAGGCTATTGGCACGTGTATTCCTAGATAAGGCTACCGACTTAAGATCTATTACTGATGATTTTAAATATCTACCAATATCTACTAGGGTTATAGCTGATTGAAAGAAAAAAATCAAGTTGAATGCTTGCGTGATATCAGCGATCAAGTAACCAAGAGGTTAGATACTGGGGTTCAACAAAAGAATGTGCAGCACCCATGACTATCATCAGCTCTAGGTCGTGAATGTAAATCGTTGAATTTTTGCTCAAGAATGCGGATTGTTCATAATATGTCACCTCTGCGACCCAGTACTGCATTGCGGTTCACAGGCGAGAGGTGACTGGCGCGCGCTCGCCTAGATGAACGGTAGCCTACCGACACAATTTATCAATTTGCCCCATTTAAGAACGTGCGCTTCATCAACAGACGCATTCGATTCGTTAAAGGCTGGAAATCCCAAAGCTTTCCATTTGTCGAGAGGGTGAAGAATATGAATGGAGCTGATGCCTCTATCTCCTGGAATTTGGCAATCTGCGACTACGTTATCGCCAATATGTACATGATTTTTCGCCCCTTCGCGGGCGAGATCCTCTTTGACCAAGTCCCACATGGTGCCATTATCTTTCCGCTTCTGCTCTGCACTGGACACTAGCAATCGATAAGGCGCACTTACCCCAACCTTTCTCAATAATAAGCCAATCTGCTCCCGGGTGTAGTAAGTGTCGGAAATAACCCACAATATATGCCCATGACTTCCAAGGGTATTGAATAGATCAACCATTTCGTCTTTGGCTGTGATCATGTTTAAATCAAGTTCAAATTCACGATTCATCAGTCTCTCGGCCTCATTGGTCGAAATATGTAGACGTGAAGCTAGGCTGGCATAGATGTCATTTATTGATACATCACCTTTGAAATTCATTTTCTTACGAACTTGTAGCTCGGCATCATTGCGCACTGCTATGAACTCATTTGCGCATTTAACAATACCTAGCTGGACCAACTCTTTGCCAAGTAAATACTTCGCATAATCAGGGGTTGTGTATGTGCGTCTAACTAGAGTGTCGAATACATCAAAGCTTATGTGACTAAATGTTTTCAGGTCGCTTGTCAGACTATCTAAAGTGCGAGAGTAGCTTGATGTTATGTAACTTTGATCAGTTGTAAGTTTTCCGCTTGTTGGATGGTAGAAAAACTGCTGATAACCATTTTTTTCACAAACCGGTCCAATTACCCGCTCCAGAGCGTGTAGCATTGATCCGTCATTGGGGAGCGGTTCATTTGGAAAGTCATCATAAGTATAGGTTTTGTTCAAAATGTCAACGAGTGCTTTGGGTCTTGCCCAGAACATCCCGCCTGCAGGGTAACTTAAGAAGTCATCGAAATGTCCGAAGCCTAGAGCGGTTTGCAAATTCCGCATGTGGGGCTTATTCATGGTTACATGGTTCACCCACGAAGGCATCATCCAAAACGTAGTCGGATAATAGACCCCGAACTGCGGGTTGTCAGAAAATGCATTCAGAACCCTTTTAACTACAGAGCAGTCATTGAGCAAATATTCGGACAAATAGTCAGCCCATTGTGTTTGCTCGCGGCCAGAATACAATGATTTTTTAGAGTGCAAGTGGCAGAGTAAATCATACGTAAGCAACTCTTGAGCGAATTCGACGAGAAGCGGACCAAAATTTCTGCCGCGATTAGGTACAGATTTTATAGTGACCTTCTTAACTGCTTGAATCTTTGAGAAAGTCTGATAGGCCCGATCTCTAAAGCTCTCGTTGGCGATAGTTATTAAAAGATCCACCTCTGTTGGGAAAGTGTATAAAGCTTCCGCGAAACGCTCGATATAGTCATCGTAATAAATATGCAGGCAGATGGCGATCTTTTGATTTGAGGCTTTTGGGGTTAACTCGCTCGCTGGGTTAATTTCAAATTTTGGTGTCCATTTTGGCATAACGCTGGAGTATGCCCGGCCTTCTGTTTGGCCTGAAATAATATAATGGAATAGTGGGCTTATTTGTGCGTGGAATACATCTATATTACAGCGATGATAAATCTCATTGTCGAAATTTTCAGACGGGTTTACAGGAGAAAATCTTGATTTATGAAGGTAGTCTTTGAAGGCGTCTAGCTCTGACGCAAATGCTGGGTTATAGGTTTTCTTGTACCATTCAAAATCAAACAATTGCAAAGATTTGGCTTTGGCAAGTATGGATGAAATGTCGCGGTTAGACAGTTTGTCTTTGATGGTGGACGCTTTTTCGCCATTTTTCGCACGTGCTGTCTGCCCATACTTCATCGTAAAATGCTTCAATGGGTTAATGTCGTTCTCTTCGATCTCCGGATGAAGAAGGCGATATTCAGACAGTGAGAAGTCAGCACGCGTAAATCTATGCTCACGGTAGCCATACATGATGAAGTGTAGGAAAGGGTGGATGATTAGGTCTTTAAGGTCTGGATTGTGCTTTAAGTAGAAAACTGTGTCAAAGCATGGGTGGGGATTGAAACCGCTAGTCCACCCTTCAGTGAGATAGTGCTCAATAAAGTTTTTTGGATATATCCCTTTCGCGGCTGTCTGTGACTTGTAATACTTGTTGTCGAATGCCCCGCTGGATTCAACTAAGGAGATCATCTCTTTTCGGTTTTGCTTCAATAGTGTGCTGTTAGTATTCATGGTCGGCACAGTTACTTTCAGTGGAGGCCAAATAATTGGGTTGGACTTATAACGCCATTGCCGGAGAAGTCGTCATCAATATTGAATAAATGAAAGGCTTCCTTTGGGATAGCGCTAGGAGGAGTGGCATACGCGCAGAAAAGGCACTCAATTTCATCAATGGTGTAACTGATATTGAGTTTTAATCCTTCGCGGATCGCATCGATTGCTCCTGAAAATATAGTCTGGAGATCTTGATACTGTCGTTGCGGTGTTGCTAGTCGGCCGTGGAAAAACTGCAACTCACCATTCTCTTGAAGCCTAATATCTACCAGTTGGCCTTCTGGAGCGGTCATTATGCTTTCGAGCAATAGTGATCGTTCTAACATCAGGTAGCCGTCGGACCACTTGGCGTTCTCTTTAAATACCCCATTCATTGTAGCTGTATGTTTTCCAATGCTATGGCTTCCAGACTCTGTAGTAATAAAATACAGGCCGTCTGTGCTTTGGCCGAACATTCGAGTCAGAATTTTTTGAATTGTTCCAGCGTAACCAAGATCAAGCATTAGAGATTTCGGGCTGCTTGAAGTAAGGCCTTCACGGTCGAAATATGTGAGTAATGCATCACGTGTGGGGGCTACGTATGCATGCATGCGTTTATTATGAGGTTTTAACCATTCGGTAAGTTTATCAAGATCTGCGGGTAGAACTACCTTAAATTCTAATAGTTCTTGGGGGAGCAGTGAAAATGCCTCATGAAGTTGCAAGCCAAATCTCTTCATTAGCAAATCGAGGACGGTGCCGTCAAATTTACTCGCGAATGAAAGTTCGTAAATGTCTGGATTGCCGAGTTGGCTGCGAAAGAGAACGGTCCTCGAAACCTTAAGGTAAATAGGATTTGCTTTAAAGGAGAGTAAACCATTTTCTTGAAGGTGCTTAAGCGCAGCGAAGAGAATCCACCCCTCTCTTGCAAGACAGATTGGTCTGTGGGTTTCTGAGTGCTCGGCAATTTTTCTAATGTAATGGTTTAGTATTGGGCCTAAAAAGCCGTATCCGAATTCATATAGTGCTTTGTAGGAGTTACTCATGGTGTTGGCAAGTCTCGGAGGTTAAGCAGTATTTCAAAATGGTAAGAGAGGTAATTGAGCACTAGGACTGATTGGTCTTCGCTGCGTTAATCTTCTCCGAACAGGTCTCGCGTATAAACTTTATCAATGACATCGGACAACTCCGGAGATACGCGATTGGCTACAATTAAATCGCATTTTTTCTTGAAGGTTTCAAGATCTTTAATAACGCTTGAGTTGAAGAATGTACTCTCTTCAAGGGCGGGTTCGTACACGATTACGCTGATGCCCTTGGCTTTTAGCCGCTTCATAATTCCTTGAATGGAAGAGGAGCGGAAATTGTCAGAGCCGGACTTCATAATTAATCTGTAAATCCCTACAGTATTAGGAGCTCGCTGCGTAATGGCCTCGGCGATAAAGTCCTTTCGAGTTGTGTTGGATTCAACTATTGCTCGAATCAAGTTGTTGGGTACGCTCGAGTAATTCGCAAGCAGTTGCTTAGTGTCTTTCGGCAGACAATAGCCACCGTATCCAAATGACGGGTTGTGGTAATGATTTCCAATTCTTGGATCTAAGCCCACGCCTTCAATAATTTGTCGGGAGTCGAGTTGATGGTGTATCGCATAACTATCCAGCTCATTGAAATAGGCTATTCGCATTGCCAAATAAGTATTTGAGAAAAGCTTTATAGCTTCTGCTTCTGTGGAGTCGGTTAACAAAATGGGTGCATCATCAACTTGCGCGCCAGCAAGCATCAAGTTCGCGAAAAAACTTCCGAATGGCGAGCGGTCCCCTACGATAATTCTCGACGGGAAGAGGTTATCTTGAAGGGCCTTGCCTTCTCGTAAGAACTCCGGAGAGAAAAAAATGTCCTGGAAAGAAAACTTTTCCCGCATAGCCTTTGTGAAGCCAACCGGTACAGTTGACTTGATTATAACTTTCGCACTAGGGCGCAGGGTTATCGTATCGCTTATTACAGACTCAACAGATTCAGTATTAAAGTGATTCGTTTTGGGGTCATAATTTGTGGGCGTGGCAATTATAACTACATCAACACCTTCGTAGGCAAGATGCTTATCAGTTGTAGCGTTTAGGTCTAGATTCTTTTCTCGCAAGAAACCCTCGATTTCTTGATCAGAAATCGGAGATTTTCTATCGTTGATAAGGTCGACTTTTTCTTGAATCACGTCTAGTGCTGTTACGCTATTGTGTTGCGCTAACAAAATTGCATTAGATAATCCGACGTAACCCGTCCCTACAACTAAAATTTTCATATTCTATCCTTGTATATTTGTTAAGGTGCGGTGGGGTTGTAAGTTGAGTTTGTGGTCCTTGGATTTGTATGTCGTGGAGGAATAGATAGTCCTCCATAAGGGCCGCTGAGATAGTCCAGACTTATCGCCGGATGGTAATAAGAGTCGCCATGCTCAGTCGCGCTCCATTTTTGAGTGAACTCCTCCTGCTCTCGGATGGCTCTAGCGCGCTTTTCTGAGGTTTCGTCTTTGCCGCGGCTCGCAGACTCTGCATGGATAAGTTTTGCAGAGGCACACCAAATGATTTTCAAATGTTGTAACCTGATTTTTAAGCAGAGGTCTACGTCGTTAAACGCTACTGGAAACGCAAATTCATCAAGCCCGCCAACTTCAAAAAATGTTTTTTTGCGCAGGAGCAAACACGCTGCAGTAACTGCGCTTTGCTGGCGAGTAATCTGATTACTAGCAAGGTATCCGGCATCAAGTTCATGTAAATTGTTGCCTGTATGCGCCGCTAGCCCGTTAACCCCTACGACGACGCCTCCATGTTGAACCATTCTATTAGGCCAGAGTAATTTCGCCCCCACGGCGCCGACACCTGGGCGGACCAAATGTGCGACCATTTCTTTCAACCACAAAGGATCAATAATCTCAATGTCGTTGTTTACAAGCCCTATAAGTTCACCTGTAGCGCAACGAGCGGCTCGATTATTGATTGTTGAGTAGTTGAATGGATATGGATGATCAAGAACGGTTACGCCGCGGCTTTTCAGCTCTGATAAATACTTTAATGTCTGAGGGTCGCTGGACTGGTTATCAACAACTATAATTTCGAGATCAGGATATTCTGTGTCATTTAAAAGTCCTTCGACACATTTGTGTAGGAGCTTGTATTGATCTCGTGTGGGCACAATAAGGCTCACGCTCGGTAGTGTTTCAGGTAATGGCCAATGAGCTCTGAGCAGGGCAGGATATTCTGTAACGCGGCTTACCGAAGAGCCTGGCGACAACGCTTCACATAACCATTCCACAGCGCGGAGGCGTTGATTTGAAGGTTTAGCTTGCTCCGGGCTAATTGGTGCTTGGCTGCTCCGGTGATAGAGAACACGTGGCATGTGTGATACAACTGCTTGACTTTGTTGGGTAGCTAGTGCGATAGCAGAAAACAAGTCATACCAATTTACTGAACTGTCTTTGCTACGAGCCGCCAACAGCGCCAATCCATGCTCGAGTATATCTGCACCTAAAATCGAGCCACTGGAAAAGATGTCTGCACCAATGAATACGTCCAAATCCCAAATTGGCTTGAGCCACGGCTGGCTGCGCTCCCCCTGCGGGCCGTCGCGATCGCAGTCGGCGAATGCCCATGCGCTCCCATCGTCGAGCAAGGCACTCAGGTGCGCCAGCGCCAGAGGCGCCAAGCGATCGCCCGCCACCATTGGCAGGATGCGATCGCAGCCGCCTTCAAGCAGTTGAGTGAGCGCTGGCAATAGGTTGCGTGGGGGGGCGATAGCAACTGCATGCGTGCCAGCGTCCCAGGCACCTAGGCTGTTCAGGCTCAATTGTTCCAGTGCCGTATCGCCGTCGCTCAGCAGCAGCACTCCCAACTTGCCTTGTAGCGGCGGTAAGGGCAGGGAGTCTAGGCGCTGGAACACCTCGAACCATTGTGGGTAGTGATGCCAGCCTGCACTTTTCGGCAGGCGCATGGTTTGGTCCTTGGCAACCTCAGTCAGCAGGGCGACCGTTGCGGCGTCGTGCGCCGGATCCAATTTATGAAGCAGCCCTTCAAGGCCCTCCGGCCAGCAGCACAAGCGAATGGGGCTACCTGCCAGTGGCTGGCCAAGATCATTGATGATTTCCAGCACATGCACCTTGCCATCGGCCAACTCCCAAGGCAGATCGATAGCAAAGCCGTGGTCACTGGTGGCGCGGTACGCCAAGGCCTGGTTGTGCTCTTTACATACCGCCCGGCCAACCACTTGATCGCCTTCCCGTACCGTAACCTCCACATGTCGATCAGGTGCCTTTGGATCCCAGCACCAACCACCGACACGCAAGCCGCCTGTATGCCAAACCTGGGACGCAATCGAGGCACTGTCGTCACTGGGTGCTGCCGGGAGCGACAGTTGACCTTCCAATTCGAATGACTGGTTGGCGATGCGTGCGGTGATCAAGCATGCCTCGTCAAGCCAGCGCTGGCGCAATTGCACGGCAAAGCCATGGTACTGGTCGCCCATTGGTGCGTTAGGCTCATATTGGTCGGCACGTGCCAGAGCAACGCTGGCTCCATCGATGAACACCTCGATGACAGGCCGGTTTTCCGGTTGCGTGTTGTCCATCGCCCAGCCGTGCAGTACGTCCCCCTGAAGGCCAAATATGGCGCCGCTGAAGGCGGGTAGGGCGACCGGCTGAGCCGTTTGCTGTTGATCCACAAGGTGTTCGGTCATTGGAGCAGGCTCAGGGTGAAAGGCAAGGCGGTCAGGGCTGCGGCCCCTGTGTCTCTTGCCAACAAATTGGAGGGTGCGAACAGCGGTATACCCAGCTGGGCTGCCAAGCGAGGGGCCGCCCAGTCGCTGCCAGGATTTTCAGCCAGGCTGAGCACAGCATCACATCCGGCGGCTTGGGCTCGCTCGGCCAAGGTGAAGCCATTCAAGTCGGGCAGCACATATACGGAACCGGTGGCTTGCAGTTGTTTCAGCAGGGGGCCATCGCTTGGCGCAACCAAACGGATGGACAATTCCGCGCGTTTAATATGCCTTGCAACGTCCAGCCAATGCTGTGCAATGCTGGCATCGCGCAGGCTGTCACCAATGACGAGTGATTGAGGCATATGCACAGCCAACCCGCTGGTGACCGCAGTCGCCTCTGTTACTAAGTTGGAATCTGGCAGCGCATCGCTGTAAACAGGTTGTAGCGCTGGCCATGGCAACTGAACGCTGGCCGCTTCGCGAGCAAAACGCCGCCAGTCATAATCACCCCGCGAATCGAGCAGGCGGTCGTCGTTGCACAGAATGCGGTACGGAATGTCCAGCATTGCCGGTAGATCACATAAGCCAATCGGGCAGCGGGCAAGGTTCTGGAACAACATTGCCTGCAATGGCAGGCTGCGCAGGCATTCGACCAAGTGAGTGAAATCGCCCGGCAGTTCGTACTCCAGATTCAGAGGCAAGGGGCACAATGGGGCGGTCAGCACTACCCAAGTTCGATGACTGCTGTGGTGATAAGCCAAGCTGAAAACAGCATCGTCATTTGAGCCATCGTGGATGTAGAGCGTCTTGTCCTCACCCATCTGCCAACTGAGATTTCGCTCGCTCGCCGGTTTACGTAGCAAGTGCTCAAGGCGCGCTTGCTGTAAAGCCTGGCGTGCAGGTTTGATAGGGTCGCGCAGGCAGAATGCTTGATAGCTGCTGGATGCGTCGGGGTAGCGTTGGCGCAAGGTTGCGTTGTTCAACGCCACTCGCATTACCTTCTCGGCACCGAACGAAATACCACCCCGGTGTGCCACAAACACGTTAGGCGCCCCCATATGCCGCCAGCCGTGGCTGCGGGCGCGCAGGCACCAGTCGGTTTCTTCACCGTAGCCCCGTGCCAGGTGTACTTCGTCCAGGTAGCCTACCTGGTCGAGTGCGGCCCGCTTGATATAGAGGCAAAAGCCGCAGCCCGTCTCGATTTCAACGGGTGGGCTGGCCACCTGCCGGGCGAGTTCATCCAGTTCGGCCTGGGCCTTGGCGCTGGGCATTTCGTGGCAGATCTGGCTACGGGGGAAGCTCATCAGCTCGCCGTTATTGGTGAACGGCGTTACCGACGCAATGCGTTCGTCGCTATAAGCAACTGCCCGCAACCGATCCAGCCAGGCGCCGTGCACGCGGGTATCAGCGTTGAGCCACACCACGTCCTTGCTCGGGCTAAGGGCCATGGCGCGGTTCATGGTACGAATGAAACCGAGATTGACCGCGTTGTTGATCAACGTGATCTTGCCCTTGGCAGCAAGCACCTTGAGTGCCTTGGCCAGGGCAGGGACCGGCGTCTTGTCTTCGATAACCACCAGGCGGTGCGGGGTGCGGTTCAATTTGCGGGCTTCTAGCGCGCTGTTGATGCACTCCAGTGTTTCCTCAAGGCCGTTATAGACCGGAATCAGCACATCCACTGGGTTGTTTTCGCCGCCACCTACGCTAGCAGGCGGAACGAAGACCGGCATGGCGTAAACCGGGCTGCCTAGCAGGGGCATGCCGTTGGTAAATTGAACGTGCACTGCAGGGGTGGGGTTCGGTACGCTCACCCGCAAACCACCATGGGTCGCTGGGAGCCCCGCTGCACCAAGCAGCGGGTGGGCGGCGCTGGCAGTCGCGTTAATGCGAGCGCCATTGGCTTCAATCTGCAGCGCTGCGGGCGCTTGCAGATTCTGCAAGTCGATCGCCCAGCCCTGAATTTCCTTCTGTTCCGGCAGATAACGCACAACACCGATAGTGCCCGGAGCGTCGCTTTGCGCCGCCAGCAGCTTGACTACCAACCCAAGCTCTTTACCCGTCTGGATATCGGGCAGGTGGGCCAGAATCGTGCGCCGCAACTCTGCAGGCGTTTCTGACCGGCTACGGGCCTCCCAAAGGGTTAGCCGCAGGGCAAGATCGTTGGGCTGAAGTTTCCAGGCATTTGTAAGGTAGCGCGTGGCCATCGCGAAGTGGCCTTGCGCCAGTAGGCTGCGCCCCACCAACGCGTGAACGTCGGCCCGCTCGGGCAAAGCCCTGGCGGCATTGGCAAAATATAAAAAAGCCAGCTCGGGCGTCTGCGGCAAGGCCGCGATGCCTTTCCATACGAGTGCTTCGGCCCGATACTCGGGAACCTGCAACGCACGTTCGAGTGCAGTTGCCGCCGCGTCATGCTCGTTGGCCTGACGGTGGCGGTGGAAGATGCCCATGAGCGTCTCTCGCCCATGGTCGAGTTGTCTGGACATAAGCTTGGCTTGGCTACAGATAATAAAAAGAGGGGCGACCCGAAAGTCGCCCCTTTGGCATATGCCCGGCCCGAAAGCCGGACATACGCAGCGCTACAGCAGGGCTAGTTACACTTGGCCGTGCAGTACAACGACGTTGTCGATGTTAGCAACAGCTTCGTTCGAACCAACGATGCCGATGGCGACGTCTGCGTGGGAAGCACCTTGCTCGATCTGAGCGGTCCAGTAGTCCTTCTCACCAGCTTCCGAAGCGCGACCCAAGGCCGACTCGTACAGCGACTCGACGAAGTCGTTGTTGGCTTTGGCGCTAGCTTCGTTGGAAGTGATGATGTCCGAAACCACTTCGGAGCGGCTTGCGCCGTTGTACAGCGAGGATACCCAGAAGTCCAGGTCCTGCTGCTCAGCATCACGGCCCAGAACGTTGGAGTACAGCTCGCGGATGAAGTCACCGTTCGACTGGTCGAGAGTCTGAGCTTCGCTCGAGACGGCGATGGCAGCGGCTACATCAGCCAGCGAGCCGCCGTTGGCCAGCAGGTCGGTCCAGGTGCTCGCACCCGAATCATCAGCAGCACGGCCCAGCAGAGCTTGGTACAGCTCGTTCACGTCAGCAGCGTTTTTCGCGCCGGCGTATTCGGACGAGTTCAGGAACTCGTTGGCGATGTCGGACAGCGAGGTGCCGTTGTTGACTTGAGCAACGAACGACTTAGCGCCGGTCAGGTCAGCATCGCGGTCCAGGATGCCTTGGAACAGGCGCAGGGCAGAAGCTTCTGCTTCGCTGTGAGCCAGGGCTACGGTTTCAACTTCTTCGCCATTCACGAAGCTCAGGAACTCAGCGTTGCTGATGGCAGCAGTCTGGTTACCGGTCAGGTTCACGGTGAAGTTGTTGCCGACAGCGAAGGCGTAGTCATCGCGCGAACCATCCAACTGAACAACGTCGTAGCCTTCGCCAGTGTTGACGATGTCAGCGTGGTTGCTGCCGCTCAGGATGACAGTGTCATTACCCGAACCGGTGGTCACGTTGTTGTTGCCAGCACCAGCGATAACTACGTTGTCGCCATTGCCGGTAACGATGGTGTCGTTGCCGTCGCCAGCGTCGATCAGGGTGTTCTGGTCGCCTTTAACGGTGATTACGTCGTCACCGTTGCCGGTAGCCACTACCAGTTCGATACCCGAGGTGTCGACTGCGGCCAGGGCAGCGAAGGCTTGAACGTCGGCAGCAGGGGCGGCAGCTTGGCCTTCCAGGTTCACGACCAGGTTGGCGTCGCTCTGCAGGTGGTAAACGCTGGCGCCAGCAGCTTCAGCAGCGGCCAGGTCCAGTACCACGGTGTCGCCTTTAACGCCTTCAACAGTGCCTTGAACGATGCTTGCAGCACCGGAAGCTGGCAGCTGAACGGTAGTGCCGTTGATACCAGCAACCGAAACGGTCTCTGCGTTGTCCAGGTTCAGCAGGCTGTTGATAGCCTCGATGGTGGAGTCGGACAGGTTGGCGCTTTCAGCGGTCAGAGTA
This sequence comes from Pseudomonas sp. TJI-51, assembly GCF_000190455.2. Classification (NCBI taxonomy): domain Bacteria; kingdom Pseudomonadati; phylum Pseudomonadota; class Gammaproteobacteria; order Pseudomonadales; family Pseudomonadaceae; genus Pseudomonas; species Pseudomonas sp. TJI-51. Next base: position 17,638 of record NZ_AEWE02000051.1, on the reverse strand, counting down.
GCTTGTACGTCGCTGCTCGATACGGGGTTATCGTATTGCATGGTGTATTCCTGTTACTTCAGGCCGGTTGGCCTGCTGCAATAGTAGTCTGCTCAGTTGCAGAGTTTTCCCACGGAGACTTAAGGCGGGCAGCGTTCATCTTCGTAACGGGGGTCAGGGCGATATGCAGCGCCACCAGCGGCTCGTTGCCGGTGGGGCCATGCATCATCTGATTGGCGACCAGGCGTTGTGGTTCGGCATTGCCGAACACCACAACACCAGTCAATTCGTAGTTTTTGCGCAGAGGGCCGACCAGGCTGAAACCAACACACAGCAGTGGCAGGCCCTGCGCTTTGGCACCGACGAAGGTCCCCGTCGACACATTGCGACAAGGGCCTGAGCCAGCCACCATGCAGGTGTAGAGCAAGTCGACGCCTACCGGTTTTTCAGCCCATTCGACGGCAAACGATTCAATGAAGTCTTCGGTGCCGGGTGCACCTACCCAACCCTCATTGGAGGTTACCTCACCCGCCTTTTTCAGGTGGGCGGTAAGCTTGACGGGCAAGGGCTTGGCGCTGGCAGCAATGGCCTGGGCTGGCTCCGCGGTTGCGACAACAGCGTAGGTGCGCATGATGGCCGGCGAGGTGTCTATGCGGTCGATGCGAAGGTCGATTGGGTCGATCACTTCGTCGAACATGTGGTATTCGGTGATAAGAACGGTGGTCACGCCACCTTTCACTCGAGCCACGATGGTATCGCCCAGTTTGGTCAGCATGTTTTTGCTGACGCCCTCGGCGGGGAAGAAGTCGATGGAGCCTTTGCCCAATGGCGCTTGCTGTAGCGCGATGCACACGGGCTTGTCTGCAGGGGGCTGCGAGGCGTAGCGGAAGATGTACATGCCCGGCTCGAGCAGTGTAACCCGGGAACTGATTTTCAGGCCGTCAAGGGTCTGCGAAGGCATAGACATGGCGTTGTTAAGCTCCTTTTAAGCAAAAACACTGGTAGCTAACTTGCTCAAACCCGTGCGTGCACCAAACGGCCGGTGAAGGCTCCCTGCGAGTGGCGAAGATGCCGTCAGAGGGAAGGGTTGTCAACCAAGAAATCTAAAAAAAATTTCATATTCGTCCGGAACTTAGCGCTGACTTTCGCGCTCTCGAGGGTCTGGTTTTAGTACCCGACAAAAATAATAGGATTACCCAGGGCAGAGAAAAATGTTAGAAAAATCAGCAGCCTACCCAAAGCGCTACGCAGGTTTCGCCTCGCCCTGATTTTTTTGACAAAGACTTGGCAGGAAGGTTTGACCTGCTAGCCGTTTGTCGCCTTGTGTTGCGTCTGGCGAAAGGTGGAGGTTCAGGGCCGGATTGCTCAACAAACTTTCATGAATAATCGCGGCTGGTCGGGGAACGAGCCCGTTTCCGGATAATCTGAGAGCCAGACGTACCTATGCGGGTGTTACACTGCCTGCCGCTTCCGCCTTTCTCAGTATGGATACCATGAGTTCACAATCCGAAAATAATCTGCAAGCTGCCCTGAAAGCTTGTAAAAGCAGCTTCCTTTCGGTCGGTTTCTTCAGCTTCTTCGTCAACGCGCTGATGCTGGTGCCTACCTTCTTCATGATCCAGGTATCGGGTCGAGTCGTGCCCTCCAGCAGCACTTCAACATTGCTCATGTTGACGCTGATCCTGACAGTGCTGCTACTCACAATGGGGGCACTGGAGTGGGTGCGTTCTCGCATCATGGTTCGTATCAGTAACCGTCTGGATGTGTTGCTCAGTCGGGATGTATACCGTGCAAGCTTCAAGCGCGCGCTGACCAGTGGTGGTGCGGATGCAACTGCGCAATCCTTGAATGACCTCACAGCCTTGCGCCAATTTTTTACTGGGCCAGGCTTGTTTGCTTTCTTCGATGCTCCCTGGTTTCCGATTTACACCATCGTGATGTTCCTCTTTCACCCGTGGTTCGGCTGGATGACGCTGGCATGTGGTGCCGTTCTGTCGGTGCTGGCTGTCGTCAACCACCGCCTTACAGGGCAGGCGTTGGCTGCGGCCAATAAAGAGAACGTGGCCTCCAACGTGGTAACGACCAAGACGCTGCGTAACGCCGAAGTGATCGAGTCTATGGGTATGCTCGAGACGCTGATGAACCGGTGGGCTAAACGCCAACGCAACATCATGATGCTGCAGTCACAGGCCAGTGACAAAGGTGGGATCGTAAGCTCTACCTCTAAAACGTTCCGTATGTGGTCGCAGTCGATCATGCTGGCCATTGGCGCGTATCTGGTCGTTACCCATGAAATTAACCCTGGGTTGTTGATGGCGGGCTCGCTGCTGCTGGGGCGTGCGCTAGCGCCGATCGACCAGATGATCAGCAGCTGGAAAGGCTTTGTCGCAGCCAAAGTGCAATATGACCGTCTCAACAAAGTGATGGATGACCTGAACAATGAGCCTGAACGCATGCCATTGCCTGCGCCGGAAGGCCACATTCAGGTCGAGAACCTGATCGTAGCGCCTCCTGGTGCCAAAGCCCCTGTATTGCGAAGCATCAGTTTTGTAGCGCCGGCAGGTTCAATCGTGGGTATCGTTGGTCCGAGTGCTGCGGGCAAATCCACGCTTGTGCGTGCTTTGATGGGGATCTGGCCGCCACAGCATGGCGTGGTGCGCCTTGATGGCGCCGATATCGCCAGCTGGGATAAGCAGGCGCTTGGCCCGTACGTGGGTTACCTGCCGCAAGACATCGAACTGTTCGAGGGCAGCATCAGCGAAAACATCGCGCGCTTCGACAAGGTTGACCCTGAGAAAGTAGTGCAAGCCGCGCAGATGGCCGGTGTGCATGAAATGATCCTGATGTTGCCAGACGGTTACGACACGGTCATTGGTAGTGAGGGCGTGAATTTGTCAGGTGGTCAGCGCCAACGGATCGGTCTGGCGCGCGCCATTTACGGCAACCCGCGCCTGATCGTGCTCGACGAGCCGAACTCCAACCTGGACGATGTGGGCGAGCGCGCATTGGGGGTGGCACTGCAAAAGCTCAAGGAAACTGGTGCCACGGTATTTATCGTCTCTCACCGCCCCAATATCCTTACCCGCCTGGACCGTATTCTGGTAATGGCCGGTGGCACCATTTCGCTGTACGGCGAGCGCGATCGCGTTATCGCTGAACTGGCCGCCCAGCAAGCCAAGCTTCAGCAGCGTGGGGCGCAAGCGGCGGCTGCCCAGGCGCCTGCCACTGCGCCAACTGCTCCACCCGCGCCAGATGCTGCGCCTGCGGCGGTTGTGCCCGCAACTACCAGTACTGGCGCTTGAAAGGACTTCTAGATGAGCAGTAAAGCAATTACAAATTTCGACCACAATTTCGATGACATGCCAACGTCGGACCGCGGTATACGCCGGATTGGTTTGACCATCGTCTTTGTCACCTTCGGCATTTTCGGTACCTGGGCGGCTTTCGCCCCTTTGAGCAACTCAGTGCACGGCACTGGCGTGGTCACCGTGCAGAACTACCGCAAGACCGTGCAGCACCTGGAAGGCGGTATCGTCAAAGAGCTGCATGCCCGGGATGGTGACCTGGTGAACAAAGGTGACCCGCTGATAGTGCTGGACGAGTCACAGCTCAGCGCTGAATACGAGTCCACCCGCAACCAGCTTATCGTTGCACGCTATAAAGAGGCACGCCTGCGCGCCGAGCGCGACGGCCTGGCGTCGATCCCGGCGGTGACGATGGAGGGCACCGACTCTGATCGTGCCCAGGAAGCGTTGGCCGGTGAGCAGCAAGTGTTCAAGGCGCGCCATGATTCCTTGCAGGGCGAAATTTCTGTCAACCGCGAGCGCATTCAGCAAATGCAGCAGCAGATTGCTGGCTTGAACGACATGATTCGCACCAAGACAGGTCTGGAGAAGTCGTATTCCGGTGAAATCAAGCAACTGAAAGAGTTGCTGGCAGAGGGGTTTGTCGACAACCAGCGGTTGCTGGAGCAGGAGCGTAAGCTTGACATGCTCAAGACCGAAGTGGCTGACCACCAGTCCAGCATCACCAAGACCAAGTTGCAGATTGGCGAGACCGAACTGCAAATCGTGCAGTTGAAGAAGAAGTTCGATGCCGATGTTGCCAAGGAGCTTTCCGACGTACAGGCTCAGGTGTTCGATCTGCAGGAAAAGGAAGCAGCGCTTCGCGACCGCCTCTCCCGCGTAGTTATACGTGCCCCTGAAAGCGGCATGGTGCTGGATATGAAGGTGCACACCATTGGCGGTGTCGTCAGTGCCGCAACGCCGCTATTGGATATTGTGCCAGCGCAGTCCGAGCTTGTAGTTGAAGCCAAAGTAGCCCCGCGGGATATCGACCGGCTGGAATTGGGCAAAACTGCGGACGTCCGCTTCTCGGCTTTCAACCAGGCTACTACGCCGATCATCGAGGGTAAGCTGACGCGCATTTCGGCGGACAGCCTGGTTGATGAGCGCTCGGGCGATCAGTACTACCTGGTGCGCGTTAAAGTCACCGAAGACGGCATGAAGAAACTGGCCGGTCGCAAGCTGCAACCTGGCATGCCGGCCGAAGTCTTGATCAATGCAGGCGACCGCACCATGCTGCAATACCTGCTGAAACCGGCGCGCAACATGTTCGCCGAATCGCTGATTGAGGAATGATCGTGCTGCGTTTGCTACCGGGAGTAATGTTGTGCATGGTCGCCTGGCAGGCGGTGGCTGTAGAGGGGAGGGGTGGCGAAGGCGTTGCTCCGAAGGGCGTGTCGGCTTCTACTTATGCGTTGGACCTGGCCGGGTTGTACCGGGAGGCGCGCCTTGAAGACCCGCGGGTGTTGGCGGCCTACGCACGGGCGCGCTCTGCAAGTGAGCAGCAGCGTGCCGCGCTGGGTGGGTTGTTGCCCCAGGTGTCGGCCAATGCCAACTCCAGCCGGATTCTGCGAAAGAACGAACTCGAGCGCGACATCTACAATACCGAAACCTACTCGCTCAGCTTGACCCAGTATCTGTACAACAAGCCGGCGTGGGAGCGTTATCAGAAGTCCAAGAGCCTCAAGGCCCAGAAGGGGTATGAGGCGGAGGATACCCTGGCGGAGGCCACGGTCGACCTGGCCAAGCGTTACTTCGTAGCGCTGGCGGCAGACGACGAGTTGGCCCTGGTACAGGCGGAGCGCCGGGCCACCCAGAAAAACCTTGACCGCGTCAGTAGCATGTTCGACCGGCAAATGGCCAAGATTACCGACAAGCTGGATATGCAGGCGCGGGTAGACTTTTTGCTTGCGCAGGAAGTAGAAGCGCGCAACCAGGTGCAGGTCAGCCGCGAGGCGTTGGCCGAGATTGTCGGGCGCCCGATTACCGAGCCGCTTAGCCGGGTTCGTAATGACGTAGCGTTGCAGGCGCCTACCCGGCCCTTGCAAAACTGGGTCACTCAGGCTATCGAAACCAATCCGATGCTCAAGTCGTACCAAAGTGGAGCAGACGCAGCCACAGCGGCGGTGCGCGAAGGCAAGGGTGAGCACTATCCGCAGTTGGGCCTGAGCTTGACTGCGCAGCAGAACGACCAAGGTTATGACAACACTCAAACGCCGCGCAGTGACAGCTATGTAGCGTCGCTGGGGTTGAAAATTCCGATCTACAGCGGGGGTTCCACCTCTGCTCGTGTGCGTGGGCTGTACGATGATCAGCTGGCAGCTGAGGAGCAGCTGGAGGGCGTGCGCCGCCAGGTGGTCAAGGAAACTACCACTGCCTACCTGACCGCGCAGGCCGCTGTCGAGAAGATCCGCGCCAACCGCAATGCATTGTCATCGGCGCAGCAGTCCAGCCTGGCGGCGCAGAAGGCATTTTCTTTCGGCGTGGTCAACGCCGTGGATGTGCTGACCGCGGTGCAGAACGAATTCAAGGCCCGGCGCGACTTGCTGAAAACCCAGTACGACTTCATCACCAACCTGTTTCTGCTGAACCGCTGGGCAGGGGAGTTGACCGAGGAAAGCGTCAACAATGTCAACGTTTGGCTTAGCCCGGTGCCTGAAACCAGCCTGCCGGGTGGTGATGTGGCGCGGGTCAATGCGCGCGGCTGATTGAGCGCTGGGCGGCAGGCGGTGGTCGGCACGGGCCCCGCCTTCCGTTTCAGACCTTTCCTACACGCTAGAGGCTGGCAAGCCTTTGCCCGGGTACTTATCCTTCACCTCATCTACTAGGTCGTTCACCCGTTGCACCCTGCCCAAGGCACCGGCCGGCAAGCCGATACAGCACAACCGGCCACGCGGTTATTTTGCAAGTCGAGTCCTCCGTCCGACCTATGTATACTTCCGCATTGAATCTTTACACGCACGGCAGGAACGGCCCGCGTGGTTCCATTATTTATCCATGCCCGCACGGCACTATCGGAGTTGGTTAAGTCGCATGAAAGCAATCGTTACTGGGATCACTGGTCAAGACGGCGCCTACCTGGCGGAACTGCTGCTGGAAAAGGGTTACACCGTTTACGGCACCTACCGTCGCACCAGCTCGGTCAACTTCTGGCGCATCGAGGAGTTGGGTATCCATACCAACCCTAACCTGCACCTGGTCGAATACGACCTCACCGACCTGTCGGCCAGCATCCGTTTGCTGCAAACCACCGAGGCCACCGAGGTATACAACCTCGCCGCGCAAAGCTTTGTGGGTGTGTCGTTCGAGCAACCGCTGACCACCGCCGAAATCACCGGCCTGGGTGCGGTCAACCTGCTCGAAGCCATTCGTATCGTTAACCCCAAGGCGCGCTTCTACCAGGCTTCCACCTCGGAAATGTTCGGCAAGGTGCAGGAAATTCCGCAGGTCGAAACCACCCCCTTCTACCCGCGCAGCCCTTACGGTGTGGCCAAGCTCTACGCTCACTGGATGACCATCAACTACCGTGAGTCGTACAACATCTTCGCCACCAGCGGCATCCTGTTCAACCACGAGTCGCCACTGCGTGGCCGTGAGTTCGTGACCCGCAAGATCACCGACTCGGTAGCCAAGATCAAGCTGGGCCTGCTGGACAAGCTGGAGCTGGGTAACCTCGACGCCAAACGTGACTGGGGCTTCGCCAAGGAATACGTTGAGGGCATGTGGCGCATGCTGCAGGCTGCCGAACCGGATACCTTCGTGCTCGCCACCAACCGTACCGAAACCGTACGCGACTTCGTTACCATGGCCTTCAAGGCAGTCGGTATTGAAATCAAGTGGAGCGGCAAAGACGAAGCAGAGCAGGGCAGCTGCGCTGCAACCGGTAAGGTACTGGTTGTCATCAACCCGAAATTCTACCGCCCAGCCGAAGTCGAACTGCTTATCGGCAACCCGGAAAAGGCCAAGAATGTGCTGGGCTGGGAGCCCAAGACCAGCCTCGAAGAGCTGTGCCGCATGATGGTCGAAGCCGACCTGCGTCGTAACGAACAAGGGTTCTCGTTCTGATGCAAATGGCCAGCAAACGCGCACTCATCACAGGTATACACGGGTTCACCGGCCGCTACATGGCGGCAGAACTACGAGCTGCTGGCTATGAAGTTTTCGGCACTGGCAGCCAGCCCCTGCAGGCCCCTGACTACCGTCAGGCCGACCTTGCCGATGGGCCTGGGTTACGCGCGTTGCTGGCCGAACTGCAGCCGGATGTCATCGTCCATCTGGCTGCCATTGCTTTTGTAGGGCATGGTGCTGCCGACGCGTTCTATCAGGTCAACCTGATAGGTACGCGCAACCTGCTCGAAGCTATTGCGGCCTGCGGCAAAACACCCGAGTGTGTGTTGCTTGCCAGCAGTGCCAATGTTTACGGCAACGTTTCCGAAGGGCTGCTGAACGAGCAGACGCCGCCGGCGCCCGCCAATGATTACGCGGTCAGCAAACTGGCCATGGAATACATGGCCAGGTTGTGGTGCGATCGGCTGCCTATCGTTATCGCGCGGCCCTTCAACTACACCGGTGTCGGGCAGGCAGACAACTTCCTGCTACCCAAGATCGTCTCGCACTTTCGCCGCAAGGCCGAAGTGATCGAGCTTGGCAACCTGGATGTCTGGCGCGACTTCAGTGACGTACGCGCGGTTGTCCAGGCCTATCGTGGCTTGATCGAAGCACGGCCGGTCGGGCAGGCGATCAATGTCAGCTCTGGTACAACCCATTCGTTGCGCGAAGTGCTCGGCAAGTGCTCGGCTATCACGGGGCACCAACTCGAGGTACAGGTGAATCCGGCTTTTGTCCGCGCTAACGAGGTCAAAACCCTGTGTGGTGACAACGCAAAGCTGCGGGCCTTGCTACCTGGCTGGGAAACTCCGTCGCTGGATGAAACGCTGGGTTGGATGCTTGCAAATCAATGAAGCTCATTCTTTCAGTCGAGCCAATTCGCTTCCCGCTGACTGGCATTGGGCGCTACACATTCGAGCTGGCCTCCCGGCTGCAGCAAAATCAAGAGATTGAAGACCTACGGTTTTTTGCCGGTCGCAGTTTTTTGCCGGCCTTGCCCAAGCCTGCCGATCAGTCAGATGCGGTTCACGGGCTAAAGCGCTTAGTGCAAAAGAACGCTCTGGCAGTCGAGGCTTACCGGCGGCTGATGCCCTATCTGCGTAAGCGAGCATTGTCCGGCCATGAGGGGTCTATCTACCACAGTCCCAATTATTATCTGCCACCTTTCGGCGGGCGGAGCGTGGCCACGTTCCATGACCTTTCCCCATTCACCTGGGCACACTGTCATGCACCGCAAATTGCCCGCTACCTGCAGAAAGAGCTGGAACTTACGCTCAAGCGTGCTGATGCATTGATCACGGACTCACATTACACCCGGCAAGAACTGGCTGATTATTTTGCCTGGCCTATCGAGCGTATCCATACGGTACCGTTGGCAAGCTCACCAGGGTTTCACCCGCGCAGCACAGAGGCCCTGCGCGAGGCCTTGGCCCGCCATGGCCTGCAACCGCGCGGCTATAGCCTGTTCGTCGGCACCATCGAGCCGCGCAAGAACATCGTCTCGCTACTGGATGCCTACAGTCGTCTGCCGCTCGCCCTGCGCCAACGCTGGCCGTTGATTCTTACCGGTTACCATGGTTGGCGCAGCGAAGCCATTCATGACCGTATCGCCCAGGCGCAGCAGCAGGGGTGGGCACGCTACCTCGGGTTCGTGGCCAGCGCAGACCTGCCTTTGCTGTTCGCCGGCGCGCGCCTGTTCACCTTCCCGTCGCATTACGAAGGGTTTGGCTTGCCGGTACTTGAAGCCATGAGCTCCGGGGTGCCCGTTGTGTGCTCCAACAGCTCGTCGCTGCCGGAGGTGGCAGGCCCGGCTGCGCTGATGTGCGCACCTGATGATGTAGAAGGGTTGACTGCATTGTTGCAGCAAGGGCTTGAGGACGAAGCCTGGCGGGCAACGGCGGTGCAGCAGGGCCTGTTGCATGCCGGCGGCTTCTCGTGGGAGCGCTGTGCCCAGGCAACGGTCGAGGTTTACAAGTCGGTCAGGGAAAGATGATAAAGGTTCTGCATTTTTTCAAAACGTACTACCCGGACTCCATGGGCGGTATCGAGCAGGTAATCTTCCAGATTGCCGAAGGGACTCAAGCCCACGGCGTTGAACCTGAAGTGCTCTACCTCAGCCCACGGGGCTCAGGGCGTGACGAACGCGTGGCCAACCACCGCACCCATCGGGCCAAGCTGGATTTGCACGTCGCCTCCACGGGCTTCTCGCTGTCGGCAATGAAGGATTTTGCCGAACTCGCCAGCCAGGCAGACATCGTGCATTACCACTTCCCCTGGCCGTACATGGATGTTGTGCACTTCCTGGCCCGGCTGAACAAACCGACCGTGGTCAGCTACCACTCCGATATCGTCAAGCAAAAGTGGCTGCTCAAGCTCTACCAGCCCTTGATGCGGCGGTTCTTTTCCAGCGTTGATCGTATAGTTGCATCTTCGCCGAATTATGCCGCACATAGCCCGGTGCTGACCCAGTTCAAAGACAAGGTCGCCATAATTCCCTATGGTTTGGACCGGTCCACTTACCCCGCCGCCAGTGCCGAGAAGCTGGCCTATTGGCGGCAACGCCTGGGCGAGCGTTTTTTCCTGTTCGTTGGCGCCTTGCGCTATTACAAGGGCCTGGATTATTTGCTGGAAGCCGCGCGTATCAACGGCTTGCCGGTGGTGATCATGGGGGGCGGCTTCCTTGAGCATCAGCTGAAGCAGCAGGCGGCGGAGGCGGGGTTGCACAATGTCCAGTTCCTGGGCGGGCTTCCGGATGACGACAAGGCGGCGTTGCTTGAACTGTGCTACGCCTTCGCTTTCCCGTCCCACCTGCGTTCGGAGTCGTTCGGCATCTCGCTGCTGGAGGCGGCCATGTATGGCAAACCGCTTATCTCCTGCGAAATGGGATCGGGCACAACGTTCATCAACCTGGCCGACGAGACGGGGCTGGTAGTGCCTCCACGCGATGCCGCAGCGCTGGCGCAAGCCATGCAACGGTTGTGGGACGATCCGGCCATGGCCCAAACCATGGGAGGGCGGGCGTTGCAGCGCTATGAGCAGGTATTCACCGCATCGGCCATGGCGTCTGGCTATGCCGAGCTCTATCGTAGCCTGCTTTAGCTGTTCACCCGCGCAGCCAAGCAGCAAGTCCGGTAGGCCATTGCGGCACCGAAGCGCGTTGCACGGTGGTGGATCGGGCAGTGGTTGCGCCCTGGCAATTTCCGTTCAAACCTGCGCCCCGTTGACTCGAGACAGAGCTATATGGAAAAACGCACGATACTCGTTACAGGTGCAAGCGGCTTCATCGGCAGCGCGCTATGCCGTCAGCTGGCCAGTAACGTGGGCTTCGATACCCGAGCCGCACTGCGTGGCAATGGCCAGGCACCCGTTGCGGGTGCACAAGCGGTGCGCATCGCTGACCTCGCCGCCAGCACCGACTGGGCTGCAGCACTGGCCGGTGTCGATACTGTGGTGCATGCCGCTGCCCGGGTGCATGTCATGAGGGAAACTGCCAGCGACAGCCTGGCCGAGTTCCGTCGGGTCAATGTCGAGGGCACGCTCAATCTGGCCCGCCAGGCCGCTGCCGCAGGTGTAAGGCGCTTTATCTTCATCAGCTCGGTCAAGGTCAATGGTGAGCTCAGCCAGCCAGGCAAGCCGCTGCATGCTGATGATGTGCCGGCACCGCGGGATGCCTATGGGCTGTCCAAGCTCGAAGCAGAGCAGGGGTTGCGCCAGCTGGCAGCGACTACCGCGATGCAGGTGGTTGTGATTCGCCCTACGCTGGTCTACGGGCCGGGGGTCAAGGCCAATTTCCATAGCATGATGCGTTGGGTGCAGCGTGGTGTGCCACTGCCATTCGCAAAGGTCGACAACCGTCGCAGCCTGGTGTCGGTGGCCAACCTGGTCGACCTGATCATTACCTGCATTGACCATCCAAACGCCGCCAACCAGACCTTCATGGCCAGTGACGGGGAAGACGTTTCCCTCAGCCAACTGCTGCATGCCCTAGGTCGCGTGCTGGGGCAGCCGGCGCGCTTGCTACCTGTGCCGGTGGGGGTGTTGCATGGCGCAGCGCAGTTGGTGGGGCGGCGGGACCTCGCCCAGCGCCTGCTCGGCTCACTGCAGGTGGATATTGCCAAGAACCGGCAGTTGCTCGGCTGGTACCCTCCCTACACGTTGGAACAAGGACTGAAAATGACCGCTCAATCTTTGCTGGAAGCGCGCCGCCCATGATCTGGCTCGTTTTGGCGGCAGGCGTGGCAGCATGGTGGATGACGGCAGCGCTGCGGCGTTATGCGCTGTCCCGTAGCCTGATGGACATTCCCAATGCACGTAGCTCACACACACTGCCTACCCCGCGCGGCGGCGGCTTGAGCTTTGTGGTGGCTTTTCTGCTGGCAGCACTTTGTATGGCTATTGCAGGGCCTATCGCACCCTCCGTGGTGGTCGGGGTGCTGGGCGCCGGGGGGCTGGTGGCGGTGATCGGTTTCATGGACGACCACGGGCATATCGCTGCGCGCTGGCGCCTGTTGGGCCATTTTGCGGCTGCGGCCTGGGGCCTCGCTTGGCTGGGGGGCATGCCGCCCATCAATGTGTTTGGCTTTACGCTGGCCCCCTTGTGGCTGAGCAGCCTATTCGGCGCGCTGTACCTGGTATGGCTGCTGAACCTCTATAACTTCATGGATGGTATCGACGGCCTCGCCAGTGTCGAGGCCATCTGCGTTTGCGTGGGGGCCAGCCTGTTGTACTGGGTAACCGATCATGCTCATCACGCCTGGCTACCCCTGTTGCTGGCTGCCACGGTGGCCGGCTTCCTGTGCTGGAATTTCCCCCCCGCCCGCATCTTCATGGGTGATGCGGGCAGTGGTTTCCTCGGTATGGTGCTGGGCCTGCTGGCGTTACTGGCAGGTTGGGTAAACCCGCTATTATTCTGGGGGTGGTTAATACTTTTGGGTGTGTTCGTGGTGGATGCCACATTTACCTTGGTTCGGCGTTTGCTGCGCGGCGACAAGGTTTACCAAGCGCATCGCAGCCATGCTTACCAGTACGCGACCCGTCACCACGGCAGCCACCGCACAGTCACCTTGGCCGTGGCGGCCATCAACCTGGGTTGGCTGTTACCCGTGGCTATGGTGGTCGTGGTATTTCAGCTCGATGGTGCACTGGGAACCTTGGTGGCCTACGTACCTCTGATAGTGTTGGCGTTAATCTATAAAGCAGGGGAAAAAGAATAGGATGAGCAAGCTCCCAAGGCATCCAGCAGGTGAACCTACCCTGCGCCTGGCCCCTGAAACGCCGCCGGCCGTCATTCGCAGCCTGTTTGCGCTGAGGCATGCCAGATGAGCGCAGCGAAGAACAGCAGGGTGCGTGAATACCTCGTCAATCTGTCCAGGCGGCAAAAACGCCTGGTGCAAGTGTGCGCCGACGTGGTGTTGATCTGGCTAGCACTGTGGTTGTCGTTCATCGTGCGCCTGGGCATCGACGAGATGTACAACCCTATAGTCGAGCATCGCTGGCTGTTCATGGCTGCACCGGTAGTGGCCATTCCGCTGTTCATTCGCTTTGGCATGTACCGGGCGGTAATGCGTTATTTCGGTAATGACGCCTTGGTCGCCATCATCAAGGCGGTCACCCTGTCATCGCTGATATTGGCCGTGGTTGTGTATTGGTACAGCAACCACCAGGTCCTTGTCCCTCGCTCCATCGTGTTCAACTATTGGTGGTTGAGCATGGTGATCATTGGCGGGTTGCGCCTGGTCATGCGCCAGTATTTCATGGGTGACTGGTTTACCGGCGCCCATCAGATACCGTTCGCCAGCCGCGATGACGGCTTGGTCAAAGTGGCCATCTACGGCGCTGGCACGGCCGGCAACCAGTTGCTTGCAGCACTGCGCATGGGCCGTGTAATGCGTCCGGTGGCGTTCATCGATGACGATGGCGATCTGGCCAATCGGGTTATTTCCGGCTTGCAGGTCTACAAACCGAAGCATCTGCAGCAGATGATCAAGGAAACCGGAGCGCAAGAGATCCTGTTGGCCCTGCCTTCCGTGTCGCGCGCCCGGCGCAAAGAGATACTGGCCCTGCTTGAGCCGTACCCGCTGCATGTGCGCAGTGTGCCGGCCTTTGCCGACCTGGCCAGTGGCCGGGTCAAGGTAGATGACATTCAGGATGTCGACATTGCCGACCTGCTTGGGCGGGACCCAGTGCCAGCCCAGGAAGATCTGCTCGAACGCTGTATTCACAAGCAAACGGTCCTGGTTACCGGGGCAGGGGGCTCCATAGGCTCAGAGCTTTGCCGCCAGATCATCGGGCTCGGGCCTACTACCTTGCTGCTGTTCGATCATAGTGAGTACAACCTGTACGCGATTCTTACCGAACTGGAGCAGCGCATTGCACGCGAATCGCTGTCGGTGAGGCTGTTGCCCATTCTGGGCTCAGTGCGTAATCAGCAACATCTGGCAGATGTGATGGCGACCTGGCGTGTGGCCACTGTCTATCATGCGGCCGCTTACAAGCATGTGCCGATGGTTGAGCACAACATGGCCGAGGGCATTCTGAATAATGTCTATGGCACGCTCTGTACGGCGCAGGCGGCTTTGCAGTCAGGTGTCGCGAACTTTGTGCTCATCTCCACCGACAAGGCAGTACGGCCTACCAATGTAATGGGCGGCACCAAGCGTCTGTCGGAGTTGATTTTACAGGCCCTCAGCCGCGAGACGGCTCCCGTGTTGTACGGTGACAGCAGCAAGGTTGCGCGGGTCAATAAAACCCGCTTCACCATGGTGCGGTTTGGCAACGTACTGGGCTCCTCTGGCTCGGTGATACCGTTGTTTCACAAGCAGATCAAAAGCGGTGGCCCGATTACGGTTACGCACCCAAAAATCACCCGCTATTTCATGACTATCCCCGAAGCTGCCCAATTGGTCGTGCAGGCCGGGGCTATGGGCCAAGGCGGGGACGTGTTTGTTCTTGACATGGGCGAGCCGGTGAAAATCGTGGAGCTGGCCGAAAAAATGATTCACCTGTCGGGCCTTAGCGTGCGTAGTCCAGCGAACCCCAGCGGCGATATCGCAATTGAGTTCACAGGGTTGCGCCCGGGGGAGAAACTGTTTGAAGAGCTGTTGATCGGTGACGACGTTTCTCCTACGGTTCACCCCATGATCATGGTTGCGAATGAAGACTACATAAGCTGGGATCTTTTGCGTGACCGTTTGGGTGTATTGCTCAATGCCGTGGCCGTGGATGACTTTGCTCGTATCCGTCAATTACTGAGGGAATTGGTCAACGGGTACGCGCCATCAGGTGAGATTGTCGACTGGATCTACCAGCAACAACAAAAAAGCTGATTGCTGCTTTTCGTCCTGCGAGGTGCTTTGCTGAAGGGTAACCAGGTCATTCACTCCACCGTTATCGAATCCATGAAGTTGAACTCTCATACCATCCCGGCAGATTGCGGCGAGTCGGTCGCTGAAGCCTACATGCTGGAAAACAAGATCCGTGCCTTGATGGTGGTGGACCCCGGCGGCGCGATTGTCGGTGTTGTTGACACTTTCGACGGCAACCCTGGGTCTTGATACACGGCCGCTTCTGACGCAGAAGCGGCCCAGTTCATCATCGCAGCTTAAGCAATGGTCAACGGCGGGAACGACTTGACCAGATCATCGAGCGCCTTGATTTGCGCGAGGAAGGGTTCCAGCTTGTCCAGTGGCAGGGCGCTGGGGCCGTCACACTTGGCTTGATCAGGGTTAGGGTGGGCTTCGAGGAACAGGCCGGCCAGGCCCACGCCCATTCCCGCACGCGCCAGCTCTACCACCTGCTCACGCCTGCCCCCGGAAGCCGCGCCGGATGGGTCACGGTTTTGCAGGGCATGGGTGACGTCAAAGATGATCGGCAGGTCTTCGCAGGTGCGTTTCATGACGCCGAAGCCAAGCATGTCCACGACCAGGTTGTCGTAGCCCATGCACGTGCCCCTGTCACACAAGATCAGCTGGTCATTACCCGCTTCCTTGAACTTGTGCACGATGTTCTGCATTTGCGACGGGCTAAGGAATTGCGGCTTTTTGATATTCACTGGCTTGCCGGTTTTGGCAAGGGCGACCACCAGGTCTGTCTGGCGGGCGAGGAAAGCCGGCAGCTGCAGTACATCGACCACTTCCGCGACCGGGGCCGCCTGGTAGATTTCGTGAACGTCGGTGATGATCGGTACGCCGAACTCGGCCTTCACCTTTTCGAAGATCCGCAGCCCTTCCTCCATGCCGGGGCCACGGTAGGAGTGGATCGATGAGCGGTTCGCTTTATCAAAGCTGGCTTTGAACACATACGGGATGCCCAGCTTCTGTGTGACGCGCACGTATTCGGCACAGGCGGTCAGCGCCAGGTCTTCAGACTCGAGAACATTGATGCCGCCGAACAGCACAAAAGGAGCCGAGTTGGAGCATTCGATGGTGGAGTTGATCTTGATCATTTTTTACTCGATAGGCCCAAAGGGCAGCCATTGGGACATGGCAAGTGAATTGTAGTCAGCATGCCCTTGCTAACTGCGGACGGGGGGATTCTACAATCTTTCAGCCGCTCTTTGAGCATGAGCGGATAGGGGAGCTTTTGGCCGGCTCGTATGCATTCACTTTCCGTCGGGGGTATCGCCGCATTTGCCTGCTGTCCAACCGCCGGGTGCGGAAAACCGCACCTCCGGTGGTGTGGACGGGCGACGGGCTTGTCCCGTTACCGCGACCCGATCACTGGGTTTGGATTGCCTGGTGGCAGTGCTTTTAGTGGCGTTTGTTCTTGGCAATTTCGATGTCGTTCATCAGGGCCTTGGCCAGGGCCAGTAGGTAATCCGCTGCGCCCAGCATCTTGTGGTCATCCTCCATGTCGCCTTCGCGTACCAGGTGCTTGCAGTAGCCTAGCAGCACGGAGACATGCTCATACGCATCGTCTACCGGAACGCCGGGCTGCACGCGCAGCAGGTCCAGGGTGGGGTTGCCGGCTTCGAGGAAGGTTTCGATGCCTGCGGTTAGGATGGGGGCTTGGTCGTGGTTTTTCATGGCTGTAGCTCCTGAAAAGTGGAACCGCCACGCGGATCTTTCTCACGGATCAGGGTGGCAGTCGTACACGGGGTGAGAAACCGAGGGAGCTACAAAGCCCGGCCAGACCGTAGTCTGCCCGCGTACGACTGCCATTACAGTCAAGCCAGATAACTCGCGTCGGGTTCTCACACCCGGTCACCAAATCGGCGACCCGGTGAAGTTATCCCTAGGGCATTTCCCCGGCTATTCAGCTGCTTCTGACCGGAGCGTAGGATAGTTCGCTTGTTGTCCAAAGCTGAAGAGGCGGGGAAGCGTTTCAGGAAAGTCTGACATAATTGATTTCGACAGATTGACTGGTCCCATCGGGATCGAAGGCCAGGGCAAGGTCGATGTGTTGTAACGCGGCGTCCCATTTCACCTCCACCGACAACAGTGGCATGGTCAGGCTTCCGGTTCTTGGGGCATTGTGCGGCGTGCCTTGTGGGAAAACAGCCGGCTAAGGGTGGGCAGGCGCTTGCGGAGATTTAGGCACTTGCCCACACGTCGGTCGGCAGGGCCATGCCTCAGTGAGGACGACGCCTAAGGGGGGGCTGTGAACTCGGTTTGAGGGTCGGCGAGGTTGATAGGCTTGTTGACGGATCTGGTAACCATTCGCTGGTGGGCGTGGGTGTTTTGCTTCCGAGTTAGTCGCTAGGGTTGTTGGCACAGCCGAAGGAAACCGGCTGCTGTAAAAGACCAACCCAAGGAGTGTTCACCATGCGTAACAACGTTCTGTCGTACCTGCTGCTGCCGCTGTTCGCCAGCCTGTCCTTTTCCCTCAGTGCCGCCCCGGCCAATACGGCAGCGGTTGCCGAACCGGTGCCCATAGTCAGCCAGCAGCAGGTGCAGCAGCCGCAACGGCTGGACCTGAACAAGGCCGATGCCCTGACCCTGCAGAAGGAGCTGAATGGCATTGGCAAGGCCAAGGCCGAGGCTATTGTGGCCTACCGCGAAGCGAATGGGCCGTTTGCCTCGGTGGATGAGTTGCTGGAGATCAAGGGGATAGGCAATGCCCTGCTGGAGCGCAACCGGGATAAGGTGATGGTGGAGTAACTGCAGGAGGGGCAGGGGTCATGCCAGTCAGTTAAGTAATTTGGGGCCGCTTTGCGACCCTTCGCGGGCACGCCCGCTCCCACAGGGGATCGCGCATTTCTTGAGTTCAGC
>NZ_AEWE02000050.1:0-15979 GCF_000190455.2 Pseudomonas sp. TJI-51 | reverse complement strand
CGGCGCTCGATCTCACTGGCGTTGAAGATGCTACGGCTACCCTTGCCACAAACCCTAGAATCTCCCACTGCGGGAGCTGGCCTGCCGGCGATTAGGCCGGATCAACCAAGCAACGCTTTCAGGTCTTGCAATTCCTGCTCGGTCAGCGCCACCCCCTCCTCGTCTGCCACCTCGCGCTCGCGGTAACGCCGTTCACCCGGCATGCGCGTCAACCCTGCCGCCTGCATCTGCTCCACCAGATCGCGGCTGCGCTGGGCAAAACGCTCGCCCTCGGCCTTGCTCGGGTCGATGACGATGATCAGTTGCCCGGTCCATGGCGTTTTCGCCCCCGGGTGCTCCGCCCAGTCGAATTCCCAGGAGAAGTGCCCGCCTGTCAGCGCCGCCGCCAGCAATTCGACCATCATCGACAGCGCCGAACCCTTGTGCCCGCCAAATGGCAGCAAAGCACCGCCCTCGAGAATCGCCTTGGGCTCGGTGGTTGGTTCGCCATTGGCATCGACACCCATGCCTTCGGGAAGCGGCTGGCCGGCACGCGCGGCAATCTGCACGTCGCCGTGGGCCATGGCGCTGGTGGCCATGTCGAAGACGATCGGGTCATGCCCGGCGCAGGGTGCTGCAAAGGCGATAGGGTTGGTGCCGAACAGAGGCTTGCGGGCCCCATGCGGCACCACGCAGGTCATGCTGTTGACCACGCTGAGGGCCACCAGGCCCTCTTCAGCGAACGGCTCCACGTCTGGCCACAAGGCGGCGAAATGGTGCGAGTTGTGGATCGCCAGCACGGCAATGCCGGCGTTGCGCGCCTTGGCCACCAACAGGTCGCGGGCCGCCGCCAGTGCGGGCTGGGCGAACCCGCCAGCGGCATCGACGCTGACATAGCCGGCGGCAAGGTCACTGACCTTGGCCACGGCCCGCCCATCGACCCAGCCGCTGTTCAGCGTGGACACGTATCCCGGCATGCGGAACACCCCATGGCTATGGGCACCATCGCGCTGGGCGCTCGCACAATTGTGGGCCAGCACCCTGGCCACGCTGTCGCTGCAGCCATGGCGCTGGAAGATAGCCTGCAGCAGGCCTTGCAGCTCGGTAAACGGCACGCGCACGACGGTGCCGGTGGACGGTGCGGACATCTGAAGCTCCTTGTTGATTTTGGAGTGGCTACAGCGTTGCAACGGCAAAACTTTCCCGCGAGTGACAGCTATCTGTCAAATGTTGACTTAATGGCAGAAAACATTCATTTTCTTCCCAAGCCTTACCTTCTGGAGCCCCAGCATGAGCCAACCGATCAAGCAACGCCTGGAAGCCAGCCTCGACGGGGCCGCAGCGTCAGGCCGCAAGATCGCCACCTACATGCTCGCCAACCTGCACGAACTGCCGTTCCAGACCTCGGCCAGCATCGCCGCCAAGCTGGGCGTCAGCGAATCCAGTGTCGGGCGGTTTTGCCGCTCCCTGGGTTATGCCCACCTCAAGGCACTTAAGCAAGACCTGCAGAGCGACCTGGGCGATGGCCCGTGGCTGGTGGGCGACCGCTTGCACGATTACCGCCAGCGCCAGGACGCCAGCGACAACGGCGGCAGCCTGGAACTGGAAATGGCCGCCCTGGTGCGCGTGCACGAGTACCGCCAAGGCCCGGCCTGGCACAACGTGGCCCAACGCCTGGCGAGCAAGCGCCGGGTCTTTGTTGCAGGTTTTCAGACCGAGCGCGGCCTGGCCATGTGCATGGGCCACTTGCTGCAATACCTGCGCGATGGGGTGCAACTGGTCGACCTCAGTGCCGGGCACTTTGCCGACGTGCTGCTCGGTAACGCCGCAGACAGCGCCCTGGTGGTGTTCGAGGCGCGCCGTTATTCCCGCCATGCCCTGTTGCTGTGCCAAAAGGCGCGCGAGGCGGGCATTGCGGTCACTTTGGTGACCGACACTTTCTGTGACTGGGCCGATTCCAACGCCGACGAGGTGTTCCGCATACCCACCGAATTCAATCTGTTCTGGGAATCCACCTCGGCCATGCTGTCGTGGGTACACCTGATGGTCAACGAGGTCTGCAAGAAACTCGGGCCGGATGTTGAAAAGCGCTTGGAAGCAACTGCCGCTCTACATAACGAGTTCGTCGGCTACACCACGTGGTCGGCGGGCAAACAACAATAGCAAGAGTGCAATGAGGTGCGAGATGAACAAGTCCATGGCCTTGCTGGGTGCGTGCGCCCTGCTGCTGGCGGGTGCTGCCAGTGCCGAAACCCTGCGCTTCGCCACCGAGGGTGCCTACCCGCCGTTCAACTATGTCGACGCCGATAACCAGTTGCATGGCTTCGACGTCGACATTACCCATGCCCTGTGCGAACAGATGAAGGTCGAGTGCACGCTGGTGGCTCAGGACTGGGAAGGCATCATCCCGGCGCTGATGGCGCGCAAGTACGACGCTGTGGTGGCCTCGATGATCGACACCGAGGAACGGCGCAAGAAAATTGCCTTCACCGACCATTACTACCGTACCCCGTTGACCGTGGCCGTGGCCAAGGACAGCAAGATCACCGATGCCCAAACCCACTTCGACGGCTACACGGTTGGCGCCCAGTCGTCGTCTACCCAGGCCATTTATGCCGAGGACGTTTACGCCAAGGCCGGCGCTGACGTGAAGCTGTACCCGACCATGGACGAAGCCAACGCGGACCTGGCCGCCGGCCGCCTCGACGGGGTGATTGCCGACAAATTTCCGCTTCAGGAATGGATCAGCAAGAACGGCGGTGACTGCTGCAAGATTCTGGGTGATGTAGCCAACACCAAGGCCGATGCCGCCATTGCCGTGCGCAAGGATGATGAAGCCTTGCGCCAACGCCTGAACACCGCGTTGCAACAGATCGTGGCCAACGGCACCTATCAGAAGATCGCCAGCAAGTACTTTGCATTCGATATCTACAACTGATCTTCAAGCCCTCATTGCCTGACCGGCCCCTGTCGCCGGCAAGCCAGCTCCCACAGGTTGCCCACGGACCTGAAGAACAGCGGTTTACCTGTGCGAGCTGGCTTGCCGGCGATGAGGCCGGTGAGGTCAACACAAGGTGTTCGTCATGCTCGATCAATTGTCCTTGCTGTCCTTGGCCAGCGGTGGCTGGGGCCAGGCGCTGCTGGCCGGCGCGCTGGTCACTGTGTCACTGGCCCTGGCCTGCCTGCCCATCGGCCTGCCGCTGGGCCTGGTAGTCGCCCTGGCGGCCCGCTCGCGCAAACGCCTGCCACGGGCCTGGGCCACCACGTTTTCCACCGTGTTCCGCGGCTTGCCCGAGCTGCTGACACTGCTGATCATTTATTACGGCTGCCAGATCGCCGCGCAGAAGGTCCTTGCCGCCCTGGGCTATGAAGGTGAGTTCCTGATCAATACCTTCGTGGCCGCCATGATCGCGTTCAGCCTGGTGTTTGCCGCATTTTCCAGCGAGATCTGGCTGGCCGCTTTCAAGACCTTGCCCAAAGGCCAGTGGGAGGCCTGTTCGGCCTTGGGGCTGAGCAAACGCACCGGGTTCTTCAAGGTGCTGCTGCCGCAGTTGACCCGCATTGCCCTGCCCGGCTTGTCCAACAACTGGCTGTCGTTGCTCAAGGACACCTCGCTGGTGTCGACCATCTCGCTGGTCGACCTGATGCGCCAGACCAACCTGGCCGTCAGCGTGACCAAAGAGCCCATGTTCTTCTATGGCGTGGCGTGCCTGGGCTACTTGCTGTTCGCGGCATTGTCCGGGCGCGTGTTCGCCTACATCGAGCGGCGGAGCAACCGCCACCTGCAAGGAGCGCGCGCATGAGCCTCGACCAATTGCTGGCGCTGGTGCTCGACCCTGACCTGCTGGAGCGTTACGGCCCGCGCTTTGTCGACGGCCTGCTGGTCACTGCGAAGCTGGTCGCCATTTCCTTCAGCCTGGGCGCGCTGCTGGGCCTGCTGCTGGCGCTGGCGCGCCTGTCGCACAACCTGCTGTTGCAACGCCTGGCGGCAGGTTATGTGTACTTCTTCCGCGGCTCGCCATTGCTGGCCCAGTTGTTCCTGCTGTACTACGGCCTGGGCTCGTTCAAGAGCTTCTGGCAGGAAGTGGGCCTGTGGTGGTTCTTCCGCGAGGCGTGGTTCTGCACCTTGCTGGCGTTCACCTTGAACACCGCCGCCTACCAGGCCGAGATCTTCCGCGGCAGCCTGATGGCCGTCGCCCCGGGCCAGTATGAGGCGGCGCGGGCGTTGAACCTGAAGCGCTCGACGACCTTCTTCAAGGTGATCCTGCCGCAGTCGCTGCTGGTTGCCATCGGCCCGCTGGGCAACGAATTGATCCTGATGATCAAAGCCAGCGCCATTGCCTCGCTGGTGACCATCTACGACCTGATGGGCGTGACCAAACTGGCCTTTTCGCGCAGCTTCGACTTCCAGATCTACCTGTGGGCCGCAGTGCTCTACCTGGTGATCGTCGAGGTGGTGCGGCGCCTGCTGAAACACCTGGAAGCCCGCCTGGGCCGCCACCTGAACTGACCGAAGGATACGTTCCATGCATTGCCAGACCTTAGTCCTGGGCGCCGGCATCGTCGGCGTCAGCACCGCCCTGCACTTGCAAGCCCGCGGGCGCCAGGTGGTACTGCTCGACCGCGACGAACCGGGCAGCGGTACCAGCCACGGCAACGCCGGGCTGATCGAGCGCTCCAGCGTCATCCCCTATGCCTTCCCACGGCAACTGGGCGCCCTGCTGCGCTATGGCCTGAACCGCCAGCCCGACGTGCGCTACAGCCTGGCGCATCTGCCCAAGGCGGCACCGTGGCTGTGGCGCTACTGGCGCCAGTCCGCCCCCGGGCGCCTGGCAGGTGCCGCCGCCGATATGCTGCCATTGGTGCAGCGCTGCGTGGAGGAACACGACGTGCTGATCGCAGCTGCCGGCCTGCAAGGGCTGGTGCAGGCCAAAGGCTGGATCGAGGTGTTCCGCGATCCGACGCTGTTCAGCCAGGCCAAGGCCGATGCCAAAGGCCTGAGCCGTTACGGCCTGCAGTTCGAAATACTGGAATGCGGCCAGTTGCAGGCTCGCGAACACCAGCTGGATGCCACCGTGGTCGGCGGCATCCACTGGCTTGACCCGAAAACCGTCAACAACCCCGGCGCCCTCACCCGTGGTTATGCAGCCTTGTTCCAGCAACGCGGCGGGCAGTTCCTGCATGGCGATGCGCGCAGCCTGCGTCAGCACCACGGCAAGTGGCAGGTCGACAGCCGCCGCGGCCCGATCACTGCCGACGAGGTTGTCGCCTGCCTGGGCCCCCAGTCGGCCGACCTGTTCAGCGGCCTGGGCTACCGGATACCGCTGGCGATCAAGCGCGGCTATCACATGCACTACGGCACCCGTGGCGGCGCGCAACTGGAGCACGCGATCTGCGACACCCAGGGTGGTTATGTGCTGGCACCGATGGCGCGCGGCGTGCGCTTGACCACCGGTATCGAGTTCGACGCCGCCAATGCGCCCGCCAACCAGATCCAGCTGGACCGTTGCGAAGCCTTGGCGCGCAAGCTGTTCCCCGCGCTGGGCGAGCGCCTGGACGACGCACCGTGGCTGGGGCGGCGCCCGTGCCTGCCCGACATGCGCCCGGTCATTGGCCCGGCGCCACGCCACCCGGGGCTGTGGTTCAACTTTGGCCACGCCCACCATGGCCTCACCCTGGGCCCGGTCAGCGGCCGCCTGCTGGCCGAACTGGTGACCGGGGAACGCCCCTTCACCGACCCCGCGCCTTACAGCGCAACCCGTTTCGACTGACCGCCGCGGGAGCACAACACGATGACCGCACTCTTGAGCCATGCCACCGCTACCCCTGAAACCGACCCGCGCCCGGTGCTGATCCGCATCGAAGGCTTGAACAAGCACTACGGGGCGTTCCATGTCTTGCGCGACATCGACCTGCAGGTACGCGAAGGCGAACGTATCGTCCTGTGCGGGCCTTCCGGCTCGGGCAAGTCGACGCTGATCCGCTGCATCAACCGCCTGGAAATCGCCCAGCAGGGCACTATCGAGGTCGCCGGCGTCGACCTTGCGACCAACACCCGGGAGGCGGCGCAGGTACGCAGCGACATTGGCATGGTGTTTCAGCACTTCAACCTGTTCCCGCACATGAGCGTGCTCGACAACTGCCTGCTCGCCCCCACGAGCGTGCGTGGGCTATCACGCAAGGATGCCGAGGAACGGGCGCGCATGTACCTGACCAAAGTGGGCATCGCAAGCCAGGCGCACAAGTACCCCAGCCAATTGTCCGGCGGGCAGCAGCAGCGCGTGGCAATTGCCCGCGCGCTGTGCATGAAACCGCGGATCATGCTGTTCGACGAGCCTACGTCGGCACTGGACCCTGAAATGGTCGCCGAAGTGCTGGATGTGCTGGTGCAACTGGCCGGCACGGGCATGACCATGCTTTGCGTCACCCACGAAATGGGCTTTGCCCGGCAGGTGGCCGAACGGGTGCTGTTCCTGGAGGGTGGGCAGATCATCGAGGACAGCCCGCCGCAGGTGTTCTTCAACCACCCGCGCACCGAGCGGGCCAAGGGGTTCCTGGCGCAGATCCTGCACTGAGTGCAGACCTGTCACTGAACGTGTGGGAGCGGCCTTGTGTCGCGAAAGGGCCGCAAAGCGGCCCCCGGTTTTTCAGCACTGTTGCCTATATTGCCGGGGCTGCTGTGCAGCCCTTTCGCGACACAAGGCCGCTCCCACAACGACCGCGCTGACTTCAAGCCACCTATTTCATTGCACGGCTGCAAAGACCCGACTGCGTCGTTAAATATTATTGACCGAACCTCCCGCCAAACCCACGCCGCCACAGGCCCGCATCGGTTCAACCCACCCAAAACCGGCGCATTTCCCGCCTTGCAGCCCCTTTCAGTCGTTTGACATATCGAACGGCTCTGGCAAGCTATCTACAGGCCCCGACCGGCATCGTCAGCTCGACGAGCCGGCAGTGCTCGGGGCTCCAGGCGCCACTCAGAGCCCCGCGCCGTGCGCCTGCACAACAACGACAGGTCGAACCTGTCCCAAGGTGACATATGTCCAACAGCAACATTGGCAACAAGCAACCTTCCCTGCGCAAACCCGTCGTCCTGATGACCATGGGCAGCCAAGAGCGCAAAGGCCATGACTACCAGGTCATGACCCACAAATACATCACCCCGCTGGTCGAGTTCGCCGATTGTGTCCCGGTGCTGGTGCCCACCTGCTGCGGCATTGACGACCTCGAGACCTATCTGGACATGGCCGACGGCGTTTACCTGACCGGCGCTGGCAGCAACATCGACCCGGCGCTGTACGGCCAGGAAAACCAGACCCCAGGCAAAGGCCAGGACCAGAACCGCGACCTGTTCGACATTCCGCTGGTCAAGGCGGCGCTCAAGCGTGGCCTGCCCATCTTCGGCATCTGCCGGGGCATGCAGGAAATCAACGTGGCGCTGGGTGGCGACATCTACCAGAAGGTGTACGCCGAACCGGGTTTCAATGACCACCGGGAAAACCCGGAAGACCCGGTCGAAGTACAGTACGCCCAGGTTCACAGCGTAAAGATCAAACCAGGCAGCTGGCTGCGCGACACTTTGGGTTGCGACGAAATCCGCGTCAACTCGCTGCACGGCCAGGGCCTGCACACGCTCGGCGCCGGCATCGAGGCCATCGCGCATGCGGAAGACGGCCTGGTCGAGGCCATTCATGCGCCAAGCATTTCGCCGTTCCTGTTCGCCGTGCAATGGCACCCAGAATGGCAAGCTGCGCAGAACCCCGACTCGATCAAGATCTTCCAGGCGTTCGGTGACGCGTGCCGCGCCCAGGTTCGCAAGGCGCAGGTCAAGCGCGCTGCCTGACCTACAGTTTCCCCTGCTTTGATCGCGGGGCGGCGCAAGGCCGCCCCCGCCTCCCCCGGTCACCCTCTGCTGGTCCCAGAATATCTGCCGTGGAATCGGGCGGCGGGTTTGTGCCTGTCTTTGCGATCGTTTTTTTCTTTTGGCCTTTAGAGATACGATGACTACCGGGTGGTGGTCGTCGGTTTTTCAGCGCCTGTGAGATCGAGCGCCGCCCGCGCGGCGCATCGCGAGCTGCGCTCGATCTGCAACCCACCACACATATCGAGGCGGGCACCTCGACGCGTACACCCTCGCGGAAAACAAAATTCCAAGAAAGCACTGGTCATCCCTGAGGTTGTACGATAACTTACCTCCAACGCAAAACAACACCTCCACCCAAGCGCCACAGGATGCCAACAACAATGAATCCACAAGAACTCAAATCCATCCTCTCCCACGGCCTGCTGTCTTTCCCGGTCACCGACTTCAACGCCCAGGGCGACTTCAACCCGGCGGGCTACATCAAGCGCCTGGAGTGGCTGGCCCCCTATGGCGCCAGTGCCCTGTTCGCCGCCGGTGGTACGGGTGAGTTCTTCTCCCTGGCTGCCAGCGAATACAGCCAGGTCATCAAGACCGCAGTCGATACCTGCGCCACTTCGGTACCGATCCTCGCCGGCGTGGGTGGCTCCACCCGCCAGGCCATCGAATATGCGCAAGAAGCCGAGCGCCTGGGCGCCAAGGGCCTGCTGCTGCTGCCGCACTACCTGACCGAAGCCAGCCAGGACGGTGTTGCCGCCCACGTGGAAGCCGTGTGCAAGTCGGTGAAGATCGGCGTGGTGGTGTACAACCGCAATGTCTGCCGCCTCAACGCCAACCTGCTGGAAAAACTGGCCGAACGCTGCCCTAACCTGATCGGCTACAAGGACGGCCTGGGTGATATCGAGCTGATGGTGTCGATCCGCCGCCGCCTGGGTGATCGCTTCAGCTACCTGGGTGGCCTGCCAACCGCCGAAGTGTATGCTGCTGCCTACAAGGCCCTTGGCGTGCCGGTCTACTCCTCGGCAGTGTTCAACTTTGTGCCGAAGACAGCGATGGACTTCTACAACGCCATCGCCCGCGACGACCACGCTGCCGTGGCCAAGCTGATCGATGATTTCTTCCTGCCCTACCTGGACATCCGCAACCGCAAGGCTGGCTACGCCGTGAGCATCGTCAAGGCCGGCGCCAAGCTGGCCGGTTACGACGCAGGCCCGGTGCGTACCCCGCTGACCGACCTCACCGCCGAAGAGTACGAAATGCTCGCCGCGCTGATGGACAAGATGGGCCCGCAGTAAGCGCTGCCTGCGGCCTGCCATATGCCGCGCCCGGAGTGGGCCTGCCCCGCTCCGGTTACCATTCGTGAGCCCGCACAAAAATAACTAGTGGGAGTACAACCAGCATGCAAGCGACTAAAAAGACGCATGTGCGCTACCTGATCCTGTTCATGCTGTTCCTGGTGACCACGATCAACTATGCCGACCGCGCGACCATTGCAATCGCAGGCTCCAGCCTGCAGAAAGACCTCGGCATTGACGCCGTAACCCTCGGTTATATCTTCTCCGCCTTCGGATGGGCTTACGTGGCTGGCCAGATTCCGGGTGGCTGGCTGCTCGACCGCTTCGGTTCCAAGAACGTCTACGCCTTCAGCATCTTCACCTGGTCGCTGTTCACCCTGTTGCAGGGCTTTGTCGGCGGCCTTCCGGTTGCCTGGGCAGTCGTGACCCTGTTCACCTTGCGCTTCCTCGTCGGCTTTGCCGAAGCCCCGTCGTTCCCGGGTAACGCCCGTATCGTCGCGGCCTGGTTCCCGACCCAGGAACGCGGTACCGCCTCGGCCATCTTCAACTCCGCGCAGTACTTCGCCACCGCCCTGTTCGCACCGATCATGGGTTGGATCGTGTTCAGCTTCGGCTGGGAGCACGTGTTCGTGGTGATGGGGGCGCTGGGCATCATCTTCTCGATGGTGTGGCTGAAGACCATCTACAACCCGCGCCAGCATCCACGCATCAGCCCGGCCGAGCTCGAACACATCGAGCAGAACGGCGGCCTGGTCGACATGGACCACAAGCGCGGCAACGATGGCCCGAAATGGGGTTACATCAAGCAGCTGCTGACCAGCCGCATGCTGCTGGGCGTGTACCTGGGCCAGTATTGCATCAACGCCATCACCTATTTCTTCCTGACCTGGTTCCCGGTGTACCTGGTGCAGGAACGCGGCATGACCATCCTCAAGGCCGGCTTCATCGCCTCGCTGCCGGCGGTCTGCGGCTTTATCGGCGGCGTGCTGGGCGGGGTGATCTCGGACTGGCTGCTGCGCCGTGGCAACTCGTTGACCTTCTCGCGCAAGCTGCCGATCGTCTGCGGCCTGATGCTGTCGACCACCATGGTGTTCTGCAACTACGTAGACGCCGAGTGGATGGTCGTCGGTTTCATGACCCTGGCCTTCTTCGGCAAAGGCATCGGCGCGCTGGGCTGGGCGGTAGTGGCAGACACCTCACCGAAGCAGATCGCCGGCCTGTCGGGCGGCCTGTTCAACACCTTCGGCAACATCGCCTCTATCACTACGCCTATCGTCATCGGCTACATCATCAGCGCCACGGGTTCGTTCAAGTGGGCCCTGGTCTACGTAGGCGCCAACGCCCTGGTAGCGGTGTTCAGCTACCTGGTGATCGTTGGCCCGATCAAGCGTATCGAACTGCGCGACGACGCCCCGAAGCCACAGGCTGAGCCTGCTGCCAACGGCGAACTGGCCAGCTCGCGCCATTGAGTGACACGCCCGCGCCGGCTCGTTCGGTGCGGGCGGATGTACAAAAAAGCCTGAGAACCTGACAAGTAGGGCCCAAACATGCAGTTGATCGAACATTCCGACTCGCCCCGCTACGTGCGCCTGCACGACGATGACAACGTCGTGGTCGTGGTCAATGACGGCGGCCTGGGCGAAGGTGCCCGTTTTGCCGACGGCCTGACCCTGGTCGAGGGCGTACCGCAAAGCCACAAGGTTGCCACCGTGACCATCGCCAAGGGCGAGCCGGTGCGCCGCTACGGGCAAATCATCGGTTATGCGCTGGAAGACCTGCGCCAGGGCAGCTGGGTACAGGAAAGCCAGCTGGCCATGCCCGCTGCCCCGGAACTGGACAGCCTGCCACGCTGCGATGCCGTGCCACAGCCGCTGCCGCCACTGGAAGGTTTCACCTTCGAAGGCTACCGCAACGCCGACGGCACGGTGGGCACGCGCAATATCCTTGGCATCACCACCACCGTGCAGTGCGTGACCGGCGTGCTGGAGCACGCGGTCAAGCGCATCCGCAGCGAACTGCTGCCCCAATACCCCAACGTCGATGACGTGGTAGCCATCACCCACAGCTACGGCTGCGGCGTGGCCATCAACGCCCGCGACGCCTATATCCCGATCCGCACCGTGCGCAACCTGGCGCGCAACCCCAACCTGGGCGGCGAAGCGCTGGTCATCAGCCTGGGCTGCGAAAAGCTGCAGGCCGGCCAGGTGATGCACGACAACGACCCGTCGGTAGATCTCAGCGACCCGTGGCTGTACCGCCTGCAGGACGCCAGCCTGGGCTTTGTGGAAATGATCGAGCAGATCATGGCGCTGGCCGACACCCGCTTGAAGAAACTCGACCAGCGTCGACGCGAAAGCGTACCGGCCAGCGAGCTGATCCTGGGCATGCAGTGCGGTGGCAGCGACGCCTTTTCGGGCATTACCGCCAACCCGGCGCTGGGTTATGCCGCCGACCTGCTGGTACGTGCCGGTGCCACCGTGCTGTTCTCGGAAGTGACCGAGGTTCGCGACGCCATCTACATGCTGACTTCGCGCGCGCAAAACCAGGCGGTGGCCGACGCGCTGGTCAGCGAAATGGACTGGTATGACCGCTACCTGCAGCAAGGCGCCGTCGACCGCAGCGCCAATACCACACCGGGCAATAAGAAAGGCGGCCTGTCGAACATCGTCGAAAAGTCGCTGGGTTCGATCGTCAAGTCCGGCAGCGGGGCCATCCAGGGCGTGCTTGGCCCAGGCGAGCGGGTCAAGGGCAAGGGGCTGATCTTTTGCGCCACCCCGGCCAGCGACTTTGTCTGTGGCACCCTGCAACTGGCCGCAGGCATGAACCTTCATGTCTTCACCACGGGCCGCGGCACGCCGTATGGCCTGGCCATGGCGCCCGTGGTCAAGGTGTGCACCCGCAGCGAGCTGGCGCAGCGCTGGCCCGACTTGATCGACATCGACGCCGGACGCATCGCCAGCGGCCGCGCGACCATCGAGGAATTGGGCTGGGAGCTGTTCCACTACTACCTCGACGTCGCCAGTGGCCGCAAGCAGACCTGGGCCGAGCAGCACCGCTTGCACAACGACATCACCCTGTTCAATCCGGCGCCAATTACCTGATGCCCTGGGCAGGCTCGCCCAGCACTCTTCATTCAGCCACCCTCACAGGAGCACCCCATGCCTGAAATCCTCGGCCACAACTTCATCGCCGGCCAGCGCAGCGCCGCTGGCGCACAGCGCCTGCAGAGCCTGGACGCCAGCACTGGCGAAGCCCTGCCGTACAACTTTGCCCAGGCTACCGAGGGCGAAGTCGACCAAGCCGCCAAAGCCGCGGCCGCCGCTTTCGCCGAATTCCGCCAACTAGCCCCGGCGCGCCGCGCCGAATTTCTGGATGCCATCGCTGCCGAACTGGACGAGCTGGACGATGCCTTCATCGCTATCGTCTGCCGCGAAACCGCACTGCCCGCCGCACGTATCCAGGGTGAGCGCGGCCGTACCAGCGGCCAGATGCGCCTGTTCGCCCAGGTGTTGCGCCGTGGCGATTACCTTGGCGCACGCATCGACCTCGCCCTGCCCGAACGCCAGCCACTGCCACGCGTGGACCTGCGCCAGATGCGCATTGGCGTTGGCCCGGTCGCGGTGTTCGGCGCCAGTAACTTCCCGCTGGCGTTCTCCACCGCAGGCGGCGACACCGCCGCGGCGCTGGCCGCCGGCTGCCCGGTGGTGTTCAAGGCGCACAGCGGCCACATGGCAACCGCCGACCTGGTCGGCTGCGCCATCACCCGGGCAGCCGAGCGTACCGGCATGCCCAATGGGGTGTTCAACATGGTGTTCGGTGGCGGCGTGGGCGAGTGGCTGGTCAAGCACCCGGCCATCCAGGCCGTGGGTTTCACCGGTTCGCTGAAAGGCGGCGACGCCCTGTGCCGCATGGCCGCAGAGCGCCCCCAGCCGATTCCGGTGTTCGCCGAGATGTCCAGCATCAACCCGGTGATCATCCTGCCGGGCGCCCTGGCCAAGCGTGGCGACGCCATCGCCCGTGAGCTGGCCGGTTCGGTGTGCCTGGGCGCAGGGCAGTTCTGCACCAACCCGGGCCTGGTCATCGGGCTGCAATCGCCACCGTACAGCCAGCTGTTGGCTGAGCTGGGTCAGCACCTGGGCCAGCAGGCCGGCCAGGTCATGCTCAACGCCGGCGGCCTGCGCAGTTATGTCGCTGGCCTGGAGCACCTGCACGCCCACGCCGGTATCGAACACCTGGCAGGCCAGGCACAGCAAGGCAGCCAGGCCCATGCCCAGTTGTTCAAGGCCGATGCCAGGTTGCTGGTCGAGTCCGACCCATTGCTGCAGGAGGAAGTGTTCGGCCCCACCACCGTGGCCGTGGAAGTTCAGGATAACGACCAGTTGCGCGCTGCCGTGCTTGGCCTGCGCGGCCAGCTGACCGCCACACTGATCGGCGAGCCTGAGGACTTTGAAGCCTTTGCCTGGCTGGTACCACTGCTGGAAGAGAAAGTCGGGCGGATTCTGCTCAATGGTTACCCGACAGGTGTCGAGGTGTGCGATGCCATGGTCCACGGCGGGCCGTACCCGGCAACTTCCGACGCCCGCGGAACCTCGGTCGGCACCCTGGCTATCGACCGCTTCCTGCGCCCCGTGTGCTACCAGAACTATCCGCAGGCGCTGTTGCCCGAGGCCCTGCGTGACAGCAACCCGCTGGGGCTGCGGCGGTTGGTGAATGGGCAGTGGCGCGACGGGGCGATCTGACGCCCCTTTGCGGCACGGGCCTCAAGCCCCTTGCGCCTCAGCCTCTTCATGCACCTGACGCAAACGCTCACGGCTATTGCTCAGGTGCATGCGCATGGCCATTTTGGCCCCTTCGCTGTCTCGCCGTGCAATGGCTTCATAGATGGCTTCATGCTCATGGCGCAGCCGGCTCATGTAATGGGCCTGGTCATCACGCGCCAACCGCGCTGAATTCAACCGGGTCCGGGGGATGATGCTGGTGCCCAGGTGGTTGAGGATGTCGGCGAAGTAATGGTTGCCACTGGCCTGGGCAATGCGCAGGTGAAACTGGAAGTCGGCCGACACCGCATCGGTGGCGTGGGCCGCCCCCTCGTTCAGCTCATCCAGCGCCGCGCGCATGCCGGCCAGCTCGTCATCGCTGCGGCGTTGTGCGGCAAGCCCTGCCGATTCGATCTCCAGCGCAATGCGCAACTCCAGCACCGCCAGCACCTCACGCAGGGTAACGACGGTAGCCGGGTCGATCCGGAAGCCCCCGGTCGCCGGCGCATCCAGCACGAACGTACCGATGCCGTGGCGGGTTTCCACCTGCCCGGCGGCTTGCAGCCGCGAAATGGCCTCACGCACCACCGTGCGGCTGACGCCCTCTTCAACCATGATCTGCGATTCGGTCGGCAGCTTGTCGCCGCGCTTGAGCTGGCCGCTGCGAATACGCTCGGTCAGCACCGTAACCAGTTCCTGGGCCAGACTGCGTGGCTTGCGCCGGGTCCTTGCCTGTACCTGCTGCTCTGTCATCGCCCTGTGTTTCACCTTGAAAGACAGCGCTTATCATAGCGCAAGCAGTTGTACGATCACATATGCCGCGTGCGGATTTCATTGCCTGCCTGGGGCTGCACCTACCCGACAACACCTGGAAGTGCTGGCACAGAGCCTGCGCTGCAAGATACTGTGCGTTTCCACCTCATGCATCCATGGAAGGAACTGCCCGTATGAAAATCTTTGACCGCCTTTTGCTGGGCTGCGGCTTACTGATCCCCTTGTGGCTGTTGGCCGGGGTCTGGCTCACTGCACTGGCGTACCCCGGCTACGACCATTTCCAACAAGCCATGAGCCAGCTCGGCGCGGTTGGCTCGCCCGTGCAGCGCTGGTCGCCATGGGTTAACAATTATCCTCTCGCGGTCTTGTTCATCTTGTTTGCCTTTGGCCTCGCGCGGCGCTGGCACGGCTCGAAGGTGGCGTTGTCGAGTGCAGCTCTGGTATTGGTGCACGGCCTCGGTAGCCTGGGCACAGGCTGGTTCGCTTGCGACTCAGGCTGCGCTCCGGCGCAACCTTCCAGCTCACAGCTGCTGCACAACTTGTCGGGGTTGCTGATGTTCCTTTCACTGACCCTGGCGAGCGCCCTGTGGGCGTGGCTAGGGACGCGTCTGGCCGGCAGCCAGGCCGTCGCGCTGCTGTCCGCAACCAGCCTGATACTGGCCATCGTCACCGTCGCACTCATGGCCCAGGCGGCACAAAGCGGGCAACTGTTCGGCCTGTACCAGCGCCTCAACTACGGGGTGTCGGTACTGTGGATCGCCTGCCTTGCCTGGGCTAGCCTGCGCAACCCGGCTGCTGGGTCATTGCACAGGCCCACCCGCTGACGGCAATTTGCTGGCCCCCCACCTTTGCAAGTGAGGGCAAACTTCGTTCCCCTTCAATTGCTTAGGACAGCAATATGCGAGTACTTCTAGCTACGATGGCCGGCTGCCTGCTCGCCACATTCGCTTTCGGCGCCCAGGCCAGGGCACTCAGCCAGAATGATCGCCACACCTGCCAGTGGGGTGCGCAAATAGCCGGTGAAGCCCAGCAAGCCAAGCTTGCCGGGGTCACCCTGTACGCTACGCGCAAGAAGCTTCAGGTGCGAAAGTTCGCCAAACCGTGGATGCGCATGACCGCCTTCGGCATTACTGAACAAACCTATAACAGCCGCTCCAGGCTCAAGCCTGCGGCAATCCGGCAGACCTATTACGAGCAGTGCGTGCACCATGCAGTTGCGAAGAGATAGGTGTTTTATTTCAGGCGGTTATGGATTAAAGCTAAAGCATTTTATGCGCCGTACTTGTGAGAGATTCTATGGTTCCTGGCAA
>NZ_AEWE02000005.1:60830-61163 GCF_000190455.2 Pseudomonas sp. TJI-51 | reverse complement strand
GGGTGATTAGCTCAGCCGGGAGAGCATCTGCCTTACAAGCAGAGGGTCGGCGGTTCGATCCCGTCATCACCCACCACTTCCTGAGATGTTCCTGCCGCTTCAGGTTTCGCAAGAAGCCCAAAGCCAGAGAGGAACGCACTGCGCAGCGGTAGTTCAGTCGGTTAGAATACCGGCCTGTCACGCCGGGGGTCGCGGGTTCGAGTCCCGTCCGCTGCGCCATTTTTCAGTAACAGATGGGTGCCTGGCACCGGTCTGAAGCCACAAGGCCAACGCCTTGGGCTGATCCCAGTTTCAATCGGGCGCAAGCCTGAACGATACGCAGCGGTAGTTCAG
>NZ_AEWE02000005.1:26721-60784 GCF_000190455.2 Pseudomonas sp. TJI-51 | reverse complement strand
GTCCGCTGCGCCATCTTCGTTTCAAGGTCCCTAGAACGCCTTGAAACAAACACGAGAGAAGCGATGATCCAATCGCTTTTTTTGTGCCTGCCTCGCGGCCCTCGTGCCCAAGGTCAGACCCAGTTTCAATCGGGCGCAAGCCTGAATGATACGCAGCGGTAGTTCAGTCGGTTAGAATACCGGCCTGTCACGCCGGGGGTCGCGGGTTCGAGTCCCGTCCGCTGCGCCATCTTCGCCCCAAGGCCCCATGAACGCCTTGAGGCAACGTCAAAGCGACCTTCGGGTCGCTTTTTTCGTTCTGGTACCTGGCTGTTATTGGCCTGGGCCCACATTTACACCAACCTTACAGGTTCTTCACCGACCAGTGGTTGGTGTGCTTGCCTGCTGTGTTGCACAATAGGCACCCTCTCGACATACCCGGAATACGCAATGACCAGATCTTCCGTCTTTGGTGCGCTCGGGCTGGCCCTGGTGCTGGCGGGCGTGAGCGGTTGTTCTTCGAAAAAAGCGGCCGTCTACGAGCACGAGAACTTCGCTGACTCGGGTACGTTCTCGCGCAGTTTCCCGGTAAGCGATGCCGGCTCTTGCGAGGCGGCGCGGCGCGCCTTGCTCAGCCAGGGCTACATCATCACCAGCAGCGGTGCCAACCAGGTAGTGGGCAACAAGAGCTTCCAGCAGAACAGCGAAAACCACCTGCAGATCAGCTTCAACGTTACCTGCGCGCCAGACGCGAGTGACGACCAGCACTCGACCATGTTCGCCAACGCCCTGCAGGACCGCTACGCGCTGAAAAAATCCAACACCTCGGCCAGCCTGGGCGTGGGTGTGCTGGGGTCGGTGTCGATGCCGATTGGCTCCAGCGACGACTCGATGGTCAAGGTCGCGAGCGAGACGGTAACGGCGGCGCAATTCTACGATCGCTATTTTGCCTTGGTGGAAAGTTACCTGCCCAAGCCGAAGAAGGTCAGCAAAGCCAAGGTCGAAGCGCCAAAAGTGGAAAAGCCGGCGGTTACCCTGGGGCTGCCGGAGCAAGCGGCGGCGAACCCGCTGGCACCGACCCCGGCGGCAGCAGCGCCGGCACCCGCTGCTGAAACTACGCCCGCCGCGCAGGCCGCGCCTGTCACCGAAACGCAGCCCGCGCCAGCAGCGGCTGCCCCAGCCACGGAGGCGCCAGTGGCACCCGTGGTGGATGACAGCCAAGGTTCGCAGCCGCTGGCACCGCCGCCCGAAGCAGCGCCGATTCAGGTGCAGCAGGAAGCGCAGCCGGCCGAGGCAGCCACGGCCACGCCTTGATGCTTTAGCAGTGCTGGCCGCTGGCGGGCCCTGTCATACCCACAAGGCCAGCAGCGCGGCGGCCAACGCAGGTGGCATCACCAGCGCACCCAGGCACAGAAAACGCCATGCGCTGACATGCTCCCCCTCCCTGCGGATCGCCACCAGCCACAACAGGGTGGCCAGGGAGCCGGTAATCGACAGGTTCGGCCCCAGGTCGACGCCGATCAGCAAGGCTGCAGTGGTTTGCTGGGGCAGCGCCATCAGCGAGCCCATGGACCCGGCGATCAACCCGGTGGGCAGGTTGTTCATCAGGTTGCTGGCGATCGCTACACCCACGCCGCCGACCCAGCTGGCGGTAACCGGTGTTTGTGCGGACAGGCTGGCCAGTGCCTGGGCGAGGCGTTCGATCAGCCCGGTCTGTGCAACGGCTTCGACCAGTATGAACAGGCCTGCCACCAAGGGCAGCACGCCCCAGGCCACGTGGCGCAGCACCGGCAGTGGGCTGCGCCGCTGCCACAGGTGGATCAGTGCCGTGGTCGCCACCCCGGCACAGAATGTTGGCAGCCCCAGCGCCCGGTCCAGTGCCGAGGCGCCCAGCAGCAACGCGCCGGTGACCACGATGCCCATTGCACACAGGCGGGCGCCAGTCTTCAGGGGCGCGCCGCTCACGCTCAGCGCCAGCGGTTGGCGGATCTGCCGGCGCTGAGTCACCCGCAGCACCCCATAGGTCAGGCAGATTGCGGCCAGGGAAGGCAGGCTGAACTGGCGTAGCCAGTCCAGCAGTGGCGGCATATGGCTGCCGAATACCACCAGGTTGGCAGGGTTGGAGATAGGCAGTACGAAACTCGCGGCGTTGGCGATGAAGGCGCAGATGAACAGGTAGGGCAGTGGGTCGGCCTTGGCGGCCTTGCACGCGGCATAGACTGCCGGGGTCAGGACCACGGCCGTGGCGTCGTTGGACAGGAACACCGTAACCAGCGTGCCCACCAGGAATACCAGGTCGAACAGCCGTTGCCCGGAACCCCGCGCATGCTGCACGGCATACCGTGCCAGCCAGTCGAACAGGCCTTCCTGACGAGCGAGTTCGGCCAGTACCATCATGCCGACCAGAAACAGGTAGACGTCACCGCCTTCGGCCACCGCGGCCAGGGCCCGCCGAGGCGTCATCAGGCCAAGGCCGACCAGCAGCACCGCCCCGCCCATGGCCCAGACGTACTCCGGAACGCGCCATGGGCGCAAAATGACGCCGCAGGTCGCCAGTGCGGCGACCGCCCAGATGATCAATGCACTTTCACTGACAGGCATAAGGCGCTCAGTTTCCGACCGGGGTGGGCAGTGGCGCTGGCAGGCTGCGCGGGTGCGTTTCTGGCAGCGCCAGCACTACCAGGATGAAGGCGACCCCGGCGATACCGGCCAGGGTCAGGAACGCCGCATCGTAGCCTGCAGCCTGCACCACCAGCCCGGCGATGCCAGGGCTGAGCGCGGCGCCCAGCCCGAACACCGCGGTCAGCGCGCCAAGGCTCACATTGAATCGGCCGGTACCTTCGGTCAGGTCCTTGACCACAATCGGGAACAGCGCACCGAAGATTCCGGCGCCGATGCCATCGAGCAGTTGCACGCCCACCAGCCAGAACGGGTTGTCAGACACCACATAGAGCGCCCCGCGAAGCGGCAGTATCAGGAAACCGATCAGCAGGAACGGCTTGCGGCCCCAGTGTTCGGCCTTGGCGCCTACCAGCAGCGCCATGGGCACCATCACCAGTTGCGCGGCAACGATGCAGGCGGAGGTCAGCGGGGTGGCCAGCTGCAGGTCGACCTGCGAGAGCTTCTGGCTGACCAGTGGCAGCATGGCCGCGTTGGCCAGGTGAAACAGCGCGCAACATGCGGCGAATACCAGCAGGGTCCGGTTGTGCAGCAGTACCCGTACCCCTGCAGGGGCGTCATCACCGCCAGGGCCATGCGCCAGGCCGCGAGCCACTTGGTGATCGATGGCCGTGGCAGGCACGCAGCTCACCGCCACCACACTGGCCACGGTCAAGACGGCCATAAGGTAGAACACCACCACCGGGCCGAACAGGTAGGCCAGGCCGCCGGCCAGCAGCGCCGAACAGGCGTTGCCAGCATGGTTGAAGGTTTCGTTGCGGCCTACCCGGCGGGTAAAGGCCTTGGGGCCGCTGATGCCCAAGGATATGGCGGCAATCGCTGGCGCAAAGATCGAGCCCGCCAGGGCACTGATGGTCTGGGTCAGGGCTACCCCGCTGAACGAGGAAATCCACGGCAACAGCAGGCAGCTGCCAGTCACCAGCAGCGCAGCGATCACCACCACGGCACGCTTGGCTTTGGTACGGTCGATCAATGCCCCTGCCGGGGTTTGCGCCAACAGTGCAGCAATGCCTGCCAGGCTCATTACCAGGCCGATGCTTGCCGGTTGCCATTGATGCACCGCCAGCAGATAGATGGCCAGGTATGGCCCAAGCCCGTCGCGCACATCTGCCAAAAAGAAGTTCAGGCAGTCGAGGGCGCCGTCGGGGGAAGCGGGAGAGCGTGGTTTGGCCAAGATGCAATCTCGAAAGGGATCATGGGGGGAGCGCACCCGCGGTGTGCGCCGGCCGTAACGGACAGGCACACGGCTTTGCCCAGGCCATGCTCGGTGGTCGTTATTCAATTGACAACTGGGTGTTGAAAAGCGCTCCGAATACCGAACGTGAAACATTCTTAATGGCTGCTTCACGCCGCAGGCGCTTCCCGCTTCGCTAGCATGCCGTGCTTTTACTGCGGAGAAAACTCCAGTGTTTCGAATGTTGTCCTGTGCTGCTGTATTAGCGTCTTCATTGGCCTGCTCGCTCGCCCAGGCTGCGCCTGCCGAACCGCCAACCCTCACGGTCCTGAGCTCCGGTGGCATCATGGGCGCAATCCGGGAAGTGGCGCCTGCCTACGAGAAGAAATTCGGGGTCAAGCTGCAGGTGCTGGCCGCGCCTTCCATGGGCGAAACGCCACAGGCCATTCCCAACAGGCTTGCCCGTGCCGAGCCGGCGGACGTTGTGCTGATGGTGGGTGCTGCCCTGGACAAGCTGGTGGCGGGTGGCCAGGCTGACAAGAGCAGCCGGGTCGACCTGGGCCAATCATTCATCGCCATGGCCGTGCGCCAAGGCCAGCCCAAGCCGGATATCAGCACCTTGCAGGGCTTGCGCGCCGTACTGCTCAACAGCAAATCCGTGGCGTACTCCGACAGCGCCAGCGGCGTCTACCTGTCCAAGACCCTATTCCCCGGCATGCACCTGGGTGCTGGCTTCGCGGCCAAGGCCCACATGATTCCTGCCGAGCCGGTAGGCGCTGTGATCGCTCGCGGCCAGGCTGAAATCGGCTTCCAGCAGTTGAGCGAGCTCAAACCCGTCAAGGGCATCGATATCGTTGGCCTGATCCCGGCCGAAGCCCAGAAAATGACCCTGTATTCGGGCGCGGTGGTCAGCAACAGCCAGCACCATGCCGCCGCGCAGGCGCTGCTCGACTACCTGGCATCGCCACAAGCCGACGCAGCGATCGAGGACAGCGGCCTGAAGCCACTGCCCCATTCGCGCGGTTAGCGGCAGGGGGCGGCGCCATCGGGCCTGCTAAAGGCTAAGATGCGCAAGGATAGCCCCCTATCGTTGAAAGAGAGCTGTATGGAGTTACGTCAACTTCGCTATTTCCTGAGTGTCCTGGAGCACGGCAGCCTTGGCAGGGCTGCGGTCGAGCTTGGCGTCGGTGCTTCGGCACTGAGCCAGCAATTGTCGAAGCTGGAAAGCGAGGTCTGTACCCGGTTGCTGACGCGCTCGAGCACCGGCGTGTCGCCGACTGCTGCGGGCCTGGCCTTCGAGTACCACGCGCGCCTGGCCCTGCGCCAGGCAGAGCACGCAGTGTTGGCCGCGCAAAGCGGCCGCATGAGCGGCTATGTCAGCGTGGGCCTGGCGCCGACTACAGCGTCGGTGCTGGGCCTGGCGCTGATCGACAAGATGCGTGAACGCTACCCCGACATCCGCCTGCACCTGGTGGAGATGCTGTCGGGCTACCTGGTGAACCAGCTCAACGCCAGGCACCTTGACCTTGCGGTGTTGTTCCAGGCAGAAGCGGGCCCGCGGCTGGATGTGCGGCCGCTGCTGACCGAGCGGCTGTTTGCACTCATCCCCGCCGCGCTGGTGCGCCCCGAATGGGGTGAATCGCTGACGTTGCAGCAGATCGCCACGCTGCCCTTGGTGATGCCCAGCACACAGCACGGCTTGCGCGCGACCCTGCGCGCGATCTTCGAGCGTGCCGGGCTGGAGGCCAACATTGTCATGGAAGTCGATGGCCTGTCGCTGCTGATGGATTGCGTTTGTGCGGGCCATGCCGCCACCCTGCAGCCGGGCGCCACGGTGGCCCGGGCGCACCAGGCGGGGTTGCGGGTCTATGCCATTGATGATGCCCAGGCGCAGCGCCGCAATGTCATGGTCAGCCTGGCCGACGACGAACTGTCACCGGCTGCACTGGCGACCCGGATCGTGCCCACCCTTTAGAAAAACTGAAGGCCCCCCCGGTGTCATCGCGTTTCGCCCCGCCCGGGCACTGATTAAAGTCCCTGGCCACGAGGAGCAGCCGACCATTCGGCGCTTCGTGATCTGGAGGCGAAATGATCGATGTGCTAGTCATCGGAGGGGGTAATGCCGCCCTCTGTGCCGCGCTGATGGCGCGCGAGGCCGGAGCCAGCGTGCTGCTGCTCGAAGCCGCACCCCGCGCCTGGCGTGGTGGCAATTCCCAACACACGCGCAACCTGCGCTGCATGCATGACGCCCCGCAGGATGTGCTGGTCGAGGCATACCCGGAAGAGGAGTTCTGGCAGGACCTGCTCAAGGTCACCGGGGGCCAGACCGACGAAAAGCTCGCGCGCCTGGTGATCCGTGCCTCTGCCAGTTGCCGGGGCTGGATGCGCCGGCATGGCGTGCATTTTCAGCCTTCCTTGTCCGGTGCGCTGCACACTGCCCGCACCAACGCGTTTTTCATGGGGGGTGGCAAGGCGCTGGTCAATGCCTATTTCCGCAGCGCCGAAGCGCTGGGCGTGCAGATACGCTACGACACGCCTGTGGCCGACATCGAGCTGGACAACGGCCGCTTCGTTGCCGCCCATGTGCCGGCGCGCCAGGTTCAGGGGCGCACCCTGCCGGGCGAACGTATCGAGGCGCGCAGTTGTGTGCTGGCGGCCGGTGGCTTCGAGTCCAACCGCCAGTGGTTGCGCGATGCCTGGGGGCAGAACGAGCGGGGCGAATGGCCTGCGGACAACTTCCTGATTCGTGGTACGCGGTTCAACGAAGGGGTGCTGTTGCGCCGCATGATCGAACAGGGTGCCGACACCATCGGCGACCCCACGCAAGCGCACATGGTGGCGATCGACGCCCGGGCGCCGCTTTACGACGGCGGCATCTGCACGCGTATCGACTGTGTGTCGCTGGGGGTGGTGGTCAACCGCGACGGCCAGCGCTTTTACGATGAAGGCGAGGATTTCTGGCCCAAGCGCTATGCCATCTGGGGCCGGCTGGTGGCTCAGCAGCCAGGGCAGGTGGGCTTCTCGATCATTGACCAGAAAGCCCTAGGTCGTTTCATGCCGCCAGTGTTCCCGGGCGCGCGCGCCGACACCCTGGAGGGGCTGGCGGCGTTGCTCGGTTTGCCCGTGCCGGCCTTCGTCGAGACGGTGCAGGCCTACAACCGCGCCTGCCGGGTCGGCAGCTTCGATCACACCCGCCTGGACGACTGCCACACCCAAGGCCTGCAACCGGTGAAAAGCCACTGGGCTCGGCCGCTCGACACGCCGCCTTACTACGGCTACCCGCTGCGCCCCGGCGTGACCTTCACCTACCTGGGGCTGCGCACCGATGAAACGGCGGCCGTGCATTTTGCCGGTCGGCCCAGTCCCAACCTGTTCGTCGCCGGCGAAATGATGGCGGGCAATGTGCTGGGCAAGGGCTACACGGCAGGTGTCGGCATGTCCATCGGCACTGCCTTCGGCCGCATCGCCGGCACCAGCGCCGCTGCCGCAACCGGCCACGACCATCCAGAACACGAGAACGACCATGACCGCGCAACTGCCTGAAGCACGCCAGCCCGTCGCCCAACCCGCAGCACTCGAACTGATACCTGCGCTGAACCTGGAAGAGCAGGAAGTCGACCGGCAAATGCGTATCTGCAATGCCTGCCGCTACTGCGAGGGCTTTTGTGCCGTATTCCCGGCAATGACCCGTCGGCTTGAGTTCGGCAAGGCCGACATCCACTACCTGGCCAACCTGTGCCACAACTGTGGGGCCTGCCTGCATGCCTGCCAGTACGCCGACCCCCACGAATTTGCCGTGAACGTGCCCCAGGCCATGGCCAAGGTGCGTGGCCAGACCTACGCCGAGTATGCCTGGCCGGCCCGCTTCGGCCGGCTGTATCAGCACAACGGCACCTACGTCGCCGTTGCCCTGTCGCTGGCCCTATCGCTGTTCCTGCTGCTGACCTTGTGGCTCAACGGCACGTTGTTGCCGGGGCGGCTGGCCGGAAACTTCTACGCGGTTTTCCCGCACAATACCCTGGCATTGATGTTCGGTGGGGTATTCGCGGCGGCGGGCCTGGCGCTTGGGGTGGCGGTACGTCGCTTCTGGCGTGCTGTAACGCCTGCAAACGCCCAGGCGCAACCCGCCCAAGGCGCT
This sequence comes from Pseudomonas sp. TJI-51, assembly GCF_000190455.2. NCBI lineage: Bacteria > Pseudomonadati > Pseudomonadota > Gammaproteobacteria > Pseudomonadales > Pseudomonadaceae > Pseudomonas > Pseudomonas sp. TJI-51. Next base: position 52,814 of record NZ_AEWE02000005.1, on the reverse strand, counting down.
GTGCTGGAGGCAACCAGCGCGGTGTTGACCTTGAAGTACCTGGACGGTGGCCACGGCCAGGGCTGCAACAATGCCGATGACCGCTACACGCTGTGGCGCCGGCGCTTCCATCACATGACCTTCTACGGCTTCATGCTGTGCTTTGCCGCCACGGTCGTCGCTACCGGTTACCACTACCTGCTGGGCCAGCAGGCGCCATACCCGCTGCTCAGCGCGCCGGTGCTGCTTGGTACCTTGGGGGGTATCGGCCTGATCGTCGGCCCGCTCGGGTTGCTGGCGCTGAACCTGCGCCGGGCCCCGGAGCAGGGCGACGTCGCCCAGCGCCCCATGGACCGTGCCTTCATTCTGCTCCTGCTGCTGGTCAGCGCCAGTGGCCTTGCCTTGCTGGGCCTGCGTGATACCGCAGCAATGGCGATCGTGCTGGCGCTGCACCTGGGTACGGTCATGGCGCTGTTCATCACGTTGCCCTATGGCAAGTTCGCCCATGGGCTGTTCCGCTCGGCGGCCCTGCTCAAGTTCGCCATCGAGAAGCGCCGCCCCAACACCCTCGGCCTGGGCGGGGAATGACGATGAGTGCTGCCGCCCTGCACCCCTCGCTGCACCCAGGCCAACGAGAGGCTGACCGGTCAGCGGTTGGGCCACTTCTCCAGCAGGATCGAGACGAATTTTTCCGCCGCCGGCGACAGCGAGGCGCCACGCCGGTAGACCAGGCCCAGGGTGCGCGTGACCTCGGGTTCGGTCAGCGGCACGCTGACCAGCGTCGGGTGGTCGGCGTTGGGCATGGCCAGGCTGGGCATGGCCGACACGCCCAGCCCGGCTTCGACCATGCCCAGCGAGGTGGACAGGTGCTGCACTTCATAAAACCACTTGGGCCGCAGGTTGAGCCCGGACAGGGCGTGGTCCAGCAGCATTCGGTTGCCGCTCAGCCGGCCCACGCCAATCAGGCGGTAGTCGGCCAGTTCCGTCCAGGTCACGCATTCCCGGTTTGCCAGCTTGTGGTCGCGACGGCAAGCCAGCACGAAATGCTCCTGTACCAGCGAGACGAACTCGATGTCCGGGTGCTGGCCGCTCATCATGTTGATGCCGAAGTCGGCTTCACCGCGCAGCACGGCTTCAAGCCCGTCGTTGGCACTGAGGTCAAGCAGGCGGATACGGATCTTCGGGTATTGCTCGTTGTAGTCGCGAATCACCGACGGCAGGAAATAGAACGCGGCGGTGGGGATGCAGGCCAGGGTCACCTGGCCGGTCTGGCGCTCGGCCAGCTCGCGAATGCTCAGGATCGAGTCTTCGAAGTCATCCAGCAGGCGCCTGGCCTTGGGCAGGAAGTCGCGCCCGACACTGGTCAGGCTGACGCGACGGGTGGTGCGCTCAAGCAGGGACGTGCCCAACCCTTCTTCCAGCTTCTTGATCCGCCGGCTGAGCGCCGGCTGGGACAAATGCAGCGCTTCCGCAGCCTCGTGGAAACTGCCGAGTTCGGCGATTTTCACGAAAGATCGGATGTCTTGGAGTTCATATTCCATCTCGAATCGCTCTCTGGCCCCGGTGTTTAATTGATGCCTGGATCGGAATAATAACTACGATATTTGCATTGGATTGATTTATCCATCCCTGTCAATCTTGTGTCCACAACATCAATGATGTCCATTGATCAACAAGAGTGCGAAATCATGCAACGAATTCCTTGCGTACTCATGCGCGGTGGCACCTCCAAGGGGCCGTTTTTCCACGCCTGGGACCTGCCTGCCAACGTGGTCGAGCGCGACGAATTACTGATCAACCTGATGGGCTCCGGGCATGAACTGGAGATCGACGGGATCGGTGGCGGTAGCCCGCAGACCAGCAAGGTGGCGATTGTAAGCCCTTCGCTGCATGCCGACGCTGACGTAGATTACCTGTTCGTGCAGGTCATGGTCGCGCAGCGCAGGGTCGACACCGCCCCTAACTGCGGCAACATGCTGTGCGCCGTTGGCCCGTTCGCCATCGAGCAAGGGTTGGTCAAGGGCCAGGAAGGCAAGACCCTGGTGCGCATCCGCAACCTCAACACCGGAACGTTCGTCAACTCGCTGGTGGAAACCCCCGGCGGGATCGTGCGTTACGAAGGCCGCACGGCGATCGATGGCGTTCCGGGCACTGCCGCCCCGGTGCAGCTGACGTTCCTCGATGCGGTTGGCAGCAAGACCGGCAAGCTGTTCCCGACCGGCCAGGCCACCGACGTGATCGACGGCGTACCGGTCACCTGCATCGACATGGCCATGCCGATGATGGTGGTCGAGGCCAGCCAGCTCGGTGTCACCGGTTCGGAAACGCCTGCCGAACTCGATGCCAACGAAGACCTGCTCAAGCGCCTGGAAGCGCTGCGCCTGAAGGCCGGCAAGGCCATGGGCCTGGGCGATGTCAGCGGGATGGTCATTCCCAAGCCGGTGTTGGTTTCCAAACCGCGCTATGACGGCACCCTGCAGGTTCGCTACTTCATGCCGCACAGCTGCCACCGCGCGCTGGCCATTACAGGTTCGATCGGGTTGGCCACTGCCTGTGTCAGCCCTGGCACCGTGATCGGTGAACTGCTGGGCGAGGGCGCCGAGCAATTGACCGAAGTGCGCCTGGAACACCCAAGCGGTGGCATCGATGTGGCATTGTCGCGCACCGGCGCCGATGGCAAGACCATCCAGGCCTCGGTGGTGCGAACTGCCCGACGGTTGTTCTCAGGTTTCGTTTACGCCCCTACATTCCGCAGATTGGCCGGGTAGCTCTGGCAGCCGTTCAGCTCCAAACAATTGCAACAAGCGCATCCGCACAATTTCAACAATGGGTGATGCCTCATGAGACTCGCCAAATCGCTGTACTTTCAGATCCTCTGCGCCGTCCTGCTGGGCGTAGTGGTCGGCCACTTCTGGGCGCAACAGGCTGTTGCGCTCAAGCCGCTGGGTGATGCGTTCATCAAGCTGATCAAGATGATGATTGCCCCCGTGGTGTTCTGCACCATCGTCACCGGCATCGCCGGCATGACCGACAAGCGCTCCCTGGGGCGCTTGATGAGCAAGACATTGCTGTTGTTCCTGGGCCTGACCGTGGTCAGCCTGATGATCGGCCTGGCGGCGGTGCACCTGTTCCGCCCGGGCGTCGGCATGAACATCGACCCTGCGACCCTCAGCACTGCCGGGCTGAGCCAGTACGCTGCGTCGGCGGCCAAGCTCAGCGTGGTCGACTTCTTCATGCACATCATCCCGGACACCTTCATCGGTGCGTTCAACAAGGGTGAGGTGCTGCCGGTGCTGTTCATCGCCGTGCTCAGCGGTTTTGCCCTGTCGTCCATGGGCGAGAAGGGCAAGCCGGTACTGAATGTGCTGGAATCGGCCTCGACCATGGTGTTCCGCATCTTCGGCTACCTGATGCGCTTCGCCCCCATCGGCGCCTTCGGTGCACTGGCGTTCACGGTCGGCCAGTACGGCGTGACCTCGTTGGGTGCCTTGGCCAAGCTGGTCGGTACGCTGTACATCGCCTGTGCGTTCTTCGTGCTGGTGGTGCTCGGCGGCATCTGCCGTGCGTATGGCTTCAGCCTGTGGAAGCTGCTGCGCTACTTCCGCGAGGAATTCCTGGTAGTACTCGGCACGTCCTCCACCGAGCCGGTGCTGCCGCGCATGCTGGAGAAGCTGGAGAAACTGGGCTGCAAGAAGGGCGTGGTCGGGCTGGTGCTGCCGACTGGCTATTCCTTCAACCTCGACGGCACGGCCATCTACCTGTCGCTGGCCGCGGTGTTCATCGCCCAGGCCTGCAACATCGACCTGACCCTCGGCCAGACGGTGACCATGCTGGCGATCATGCTGCTGTCGTCCAAAGGGGCAGCAGGCGTGACCGGCAGTGGTTTCGTGGCCCTGGCCTCGACCCTCACCGTGATTCACGACATCCCGCTGGCCGGGCTTGCCTTGCTGATCGGTATCGATCGCTTCATGTCCGAAGCGCGCGCCCTGACCAGCCTGGCCAGCAACGCCGTCGCGACCGTGGTCATCTCCTTGTCGGAGAATGCCTGTGACCGGAAAACGCTGCTGCGCCGCCTGAACGGAATCCCGGCCGCTGCAGACGAAGCCGATACGGCACAGGCCGACTGGGCTGCGGAGCCTCGGCACCACGGCTGAACACCTTTTCCATCTGTCCTCGCTGACTTGAAATCCCACCCAGCACCCTGACGGTGCGGGTGGGGTAGGGGGCCGTCTGCCCTGCTGGCGGCCGCAACACAATAAAAACAAGAGAAAAAACCATGCTCGCACTCCTGGGCCTGATCATGGTGGTGACCTTCACCTACCTGATCATGAGTAAACGCCTGTCCCCCATCGTGGCGCTCACCGTCGTACCGATTGTCTTCGCAGTGATCGGTGGCTTTGCCCCCGACCTGGGCAAGATGATGCTCGATGGCTTGAAAATGGTGGCACCGTCAGCCGCACTGCTGTTGTTCGCCATCCTGTTCTTCGGCCTGATGATCGATGCCGGCCTGTTCGACCCGCTGATCCGCAAGATCCTCAAGCGCGTCAATGGCGACCCGGTCAAGATCGCCATCGGCACCGCGCTGCTGTCGCTGGTGGTAGCGCTGGACGGTGACGGCACCACCACGTACATGATTACCTGCGCGGCCATGCTGCCGTTGTACAAGCGCATCGGCATGAACCCGATGATCCTGGCCACGGTGTCGATGCTGTCGCTGAGCATCATGAGTGGCATGAGCCCCTGGGGCGGGCCGGCGACCCGAGCCATCGCCGCGTTGGGCCTGGACGCCACCGAATACTTCATCCCGATGTTGCCGACCGTGATCGGTGGCGCTGCCTGGGTGGTATTCACCGCCTTCCTGCTGGGCCGTGCCGAGCGTCGCCGCATCGGGAACATCGCCCTGGAGTCGGGTGGTGGCAATTGCTACATCAAGGAAATCCTTGGCGACGCTCCCTACAAGCGCCCACGCCTGGCCTATGTAAACCTGGCCCTGGTGATCGCCGTGATGACCGCGTTGGTCTTCGGGGTAATGCACGCGGCGATCCTCTTCATGATCGGCTTCGTCGCCGCGCTGATGATCAACTACCCGCAACTGGACTTGCAGAAAGAACGCATCCTCGCCCATTCGGGCAATGCCATGACCGTGGTATTGCTGGTATTTGCCGCGGGCATCTTCGCCGGTATCTTCTCGGGCACCAAGATGGTCGACGCCCTGGCGCAGACCCTGGTCGACTGGATTCCTGCCGCCTGGAGCCACTGGTTCCCACTGGTGGTGGCCCTGACCAGCATGCCATTGACCTTCGTGCTGTCGAACGACGCCTACTACTTTGGCGTGGTACCGATCCTGGCCAATGCCGCGACCGCCTATGGCATCGACCCGATTGAAATCGCCCGCGCCTCGGTGCTGGGCCAGCCGGTGCACCTGATGAGCCCACTGGTGGCCTCGACCCTGCTGTTGGTGGGGATGGTCGACCGCGACATCGGTGATTTCCAGAAAGCCACGGTGAAATGGGCGGTGCTCACATCGTTGGTGATCACTGCGCTGGCGCTGGCCACCGGTGCCTTGTCCTTCTTCGTCTGAACTGCTTCGGGCGCCGACCGGCGCCCCGCTCACCCAAAAACAACAATAGAGTATCAATCATGTCCCGAGCTGTTTTCCGTGGGGCCACCTGTGGCCTGCTGTGCGGCTGGCTGCCTGTGGCCGGCGCCGCCGGTTTCGTCGACGATAGCAAGCTGAAGCTGCAACTGCGCAATGTGTACTTCAACGAAAACTTCCGCGACGAACAGGGCATGAGCCCGCGCGCCGCTGCCACCGCCAAGAGCGAGCGGGTGGAATGGGCGCAGGGCTTCCTGCTCGACTATCAGTCCGGCTTCACCCAGGGCCCCCTGGGGCTGGGGCTCGACGCCATGGGGCTGCTCGGCGTGCGGCTCGATTCGGGCCGCGGCCGCAGCGGTACCGGTTTGCTGCCGACGCATGACGATGGCCGCGCCGCTGACGAGTTTGCCAGTGCCGGCGTGACGGCCAAGGCGCGCCTGGGGCAGACCGTGGTCAAGCATGGCACCTTGCTGCCGAAAACCCCGGTGCTGATCTACAACGATGCCCGCTTGTTGCCGCAAACCTACCAGGGCACCCAGCTGACCAGCACCGACATCGACAACCTGACCCTGACTGCCGGGCACCTGACCCGCTTCAAGCTGCGCGACTCCTCTGACAGCACTGGCCTGTACCTGGACGGCTACAGCGGTGACGAGTCTGGCGATTTCAACTTTGCCGGTGCCGACTACGCCGTCAACAAGCAGTTGAAGTTGAGCTATTTCCACGGCCAGCTGGAACATTTCTACCGCCAGGACTTTGCCGGCCTGATCTACGACCTGCCTTTGGCCGGCGGCGTGCTCACCACCGACTTGCGCTATTTCAACAGCCGCGACAGCGGCGCTGCCCGGGGCGGCGAAATCGACAATGACATGTTCAGCGGGCAACTGTCGTACACCCATTCCGGGCACACATTCGGGGGTGGCTACCAGGTGCTCGACGGCAAGGCCGGGCTGCCCTACATCAGCGGCGCCACGGTGTACTCGTTCAGTAACGTGGGTATCGGCAAGTTCATCGAGGAAGAAGAGAAAACCTGGATGGCCAGCTATGCCTACAACTTCGCTGCGGCGGGCATCCCAGGGCTTACCTTCATGACCCGCTACCTCAGCGGGGATAACGGGCGCTCGGCTGACGCCGGGCTGAGCGAGTGGGAGCGCGACATGGAGCTTGCCTACGTGGTGCAATCCGGGCCGGTCAAGGGCCTTGGGGTGAAGCTGCGCAACTACGTGTACCGCTCCGACTTCTCCCGCGGGCGTGACAGCAACCGCATCTACCTGACATACGACATCGCCCTCTGGTAAGGGCTGAGCGCCGCAGTCAGCCCTGGCGGCTCAGCCTGAGTGGCCGGCCGCGCCGGGGCGACGTGCAGGCGCTTGCGGGCGGCCATGTGGGTTCAGGTGTTGGTCGGTATGTTTACCCCAGGCATGCTGCCGTGGCCCAGGTTGCGTTCGACGTGGCGCACGGTTTTTGCCAATGTGTGTTTGATGTTCGGGTGAGTGAGCTGATACCTGCGTTCCAGTTGTTCGCTGAAACTCAGGTCGAAGCGCTGCGGCTGGATGAAGTTCAGCGACTCGGGGCTGATTGCCAGGCGGGTCGCTACTCCGGGAATTGCCAACAACCACTTCAGCACGCCTATCGGCACATGGTGGCGCGGGGCTTTTACCTGCAGGGTGGCGGCGATGTCCTCCAGCAAGCCTTGCAGGTTAGGGGTGTGCGGGTCGAGTGCAAGCACCTGGCGGTTGGCCATTGAAGGGTCGAATGCCACGCAAGCCATCAGGGTAACCAAGTAGTCGACGCTGACCAGTGGCAGCCAATGGCTGGGCGAACCCGGAATGGCCTTGAACCGGCCCAACGCCAGGCCGCTAATCAATGCTGCCAACGGCTGCCCGTCGAGGATGTGCCCGCGCTCACTGTCGCCGCAGACCGTGGCTGGGTGAACGATCGAGTACGCTGCGCCCGCACCTTGCATGTAGCGGATGACGGCGAAATGCGCTTCCAGCTTGCTCGCCTCATAACCGCCTACGCGGCGGTAAACCGCGGGCCAGTCGGTATGCTCCGGGTCCTCGTGATCCACCCCGATGCTGGCCAGGTGGCTGAAATTCTGCAGCATGTAGCCGCCCACCATCAGCAGGCGGGTGCCCTGGCTAGCCGCCAGCTGCGCGACCCGCAGCGCACCTTGCACGTTCACGGCACGGGCATGTTCCAGGGAAAGCCCCCAGGTGAAGTGCGCCGCGAGGTGGAACACCACTGCGGCAGCCGACACGCGTTGGCGGTCGGCTTCGCTGAGCCCAAGGCCTTCTGTGCCGATATCGCCGGCAACTGCCTGTACGCATTTAGGCTTGCCCCCCAGGCGGCCTACCTGTTCACGGAGCCGGGCGAGGTTTTCCGGGTGGCGCATCAGCACCCGCACGGTGTGCCCGGTGGCGGTGAGGCGCGCCAGTAGATGCTGGCCGATAAAACCACTGCCGCCGGTAACGAAGCATTCCACGCTCATGTCAGTTTCCTTGTCTGCAAGATGGGCGCAGGTTAGGGTGTAGAGCGCACTCTAAGGTCAAGGGGTTTTGTGCCATGAACATCGGGGAGCTGGAGCGCCGCAGCGGCGTCGGCCGCCATGCGTTGCGCTATTACGAGCAGCTCGGGCTGATCGTGGCCCAGCGGCAAGCCAACAATTATCGCAGCTACAGCGAGCAGGCCGTCGCTGACCTGAACTTCGTGCAAACTGCCCAGCGGGGCGGTTTCACGCTTGCCGAAATAGGGGAGATACTGGCTGCCAGGCGCGGCAATACCCTCGATTGCGTGCAGGGAGCACTGCTGGTCAGTGGCAAAATGGCTGAAATCCAGGCCAAGATTCAGACGCTGCAGGCCGCATATGAGGTGCTTGATAGCGAGCGTGCCAAGCTCGTCGCCAGTGCTGTTGCGACTGGGCTGACAATTCCTGAAAACATTTCCGCTGGCGCCTGAACGCCTGTTCTCCTAAAAAAGGACCTTGTGGTACTCGATCGGTGTTGCATCGCGTTTTCACTGGAACGATGGCCGCGTTGCCCGATCATAAGCTTGTCATCATTGCGTCATGCCACTGGCTTAGCATGACGGCGATAACTACGAAGATGAAATGAGTAAAGAGGGAGCAGGACCATGGATGAATACCAGGAAGAACTACTCGAATCCCAAGCCTACGAGCTGGACACCCCGGAACCGGCCGACGACGCCACCGAGCTTTGACCTGCCCGCCGCTGGCTGCGGCGAAACTCTCCCGGCGTAAGGCCCGTCCAGCGCTTGAACGCGCGCTGGAAGGCCTCGGCCGAAGCGAACCCCAATAAATAAGCAATCTCGCCGAACGCCAGTTCCGTATCACGGATGTAGGTCTCGGCCAGGTCGCGTCGTGTTTCATTGAGCAGGTCACGAAACCGCGTGCCTTCTTCGGCCAGCTTGCGCCGCAGTGTCCAGGTGGGCAACTGCAAGTGCAGGGCTACCTCGACCAGCTCCGGTTCGCGGCCACCGTTGAGTAATGGGCCAAGCAGGTGGGTGATGCGCTCACCCAGGCTGCGCACCCGCGTGCGCTGCAGCATGTCTGCTTCACACAACTGCAGCAGGTGCTGCCAGGTGCTGGGGCAGTGCCTGGGGTTGGCCAACTGCAAGGTGGCGCGGCTCAGGCGCAATTGATTACCGTCGGCAGCGAACTGCACCGGGGTGCTGCACAGCGCCTGGTACTGCGCGGCGTAGGCGGGTGCGGCAAATTCGATTTCGAGGCGCTCGGCCTGCAGCGCAACGCCCGCCAGGTCGGCCAGTTGAGCCAGCCAGCCTGCCAGCACCGAGTCCACCACAAAGCGGTTGTAGGCGTTGTAGGGGCTGATGGAGTAGAAACGCAGCCAGGCACCTTCGGCGTCTTCATGAAAGCTGGACTGGCCGCGGTAGTTGGCGGCGTACAGCGGTTCGAAGCGCAGCAAGGTGCGCGCGGCTTCCCCCACGGTAGGCGCCTGGGCCGCAGTGACTCCCGCCAGGCCCGCCTGGGCCAGTCGGCTCAGGCGGCCCATGTGCAAGCCCAGCGCGGCTTCGCCACATTGCTCGATGGCCGCATGGCCCAGGTGCATGTAGCGCGGGATTGAAAGGCGCGCATTGGCTTCGCTCAGGCGCGGTGCCTCCAGCCCATAGCGGCGCAGCAGCGGTTCGGGGGCGTGGCCCAGTTCGCGCAGGGCTTCGGTCAGCGGCTGAACAAAGCCGACCGACAGCTCGCCCAGGCGTACGCGGGGGCGGGCCATGGCCTTACAACCACAGGTTCAGCAAGCGGGCGCCAGGGCTCGGCGTGCCTGCCAGCAACTCACCGGCCTGGCGGGCGAAGCCTTGGCCGTCACTGCCGTGTTCCCAGAACTGCCCCCGCATGAACACGCTCATGCTGCTGACCCCAGCCCCGGCCGCCTCGGTCAGTCGTTGCCAGGCCGTTTGCTCACTGACCTGGCCACGCTGCACGGCCAGCCCGGCACTGGCCGCCTGGTGGCGGTTGCCACGCCAGGGGGCTTGCCAGCTGCCTTTGCCGCTGAGAAACACCGGGTTGGCTACCAGCTGCACGCCCTGGCTGGCCAGTTGCTGATGGTTCTGCGGGTACCAGCTGTCACTGCCCACCAGCACGCCCAGGCGCCCGGCGGGGGTTTGCACGACCTGCAGCGGATAATCGCGGCCCTCCTGCACATAACGGCGCATGTCACTGTCGGGGTATTGCTGGCGTTGCGGTTGGCCGAGCAGGGAACCGTCACCGGCGAACACCACGCTGCTGTTGAACAGTGCGCCACGCCCGGCATGCAGCACGCCTTGTTGCACATAGGGGGCGGGCAGCACGATGGAGCCGGCCACCAGGGTCACGCCAAATTCCTTGGCCAGGCCACCGAACAGCTGTTGATAGTCGGCAGCCATCTGCTCGGCCTTCATGCGCAGGTGGGCGTCGGCACGCCGGTCGTCGCCCTCGGCCGCTACCATGGCCAGCGCGTAGCGCAGCGGGTTGCTCAGTTCCAGCCATTGCTGGGCCTCGCGGCTCTGGGTGACCTGGTACAGCTCGTTCTTTTCGCCGCGTGCCCACAGCCAGGTACCGATGTGTTCCGGCAGCACGACCACGGTGCGCGGGCCGACCAGGCCCTGGGCGCGCGCCTGCTCAAGGTAGGCGGCCAGCTTGCGGTGCAGGCGTTGCAGGTTCTGGTAGTCGCTGGGGAACAGTAACGGCTCGATACCCAGCAGGTTGCCGCGGTCGCCCGGCACGCCATGGTTCAGCGCCAGTTCGATGCGCAGGTCGGACAGGTAGTGGCCTTCCGGGCGCTGCTGGCTCCAGAAACCGTAGCCGCAGAGCGCGGCGATCACTACCAGCGCCAGGGCGCTTGCCAGAAGTTTTCGCATGAAACAGAACGGCACATTGGCTGAGGAAGGCTCTCTAGGGTAAGCGCCCTGTTTGCCAGGATCAATAACTTGTCAGTTTCGATCATTGAGCCAATTCAAACGGCTGTTTAATGTCGCTGACAGACAAACGACGGAGGCCCGCCATTCGGTGAGGCGCCCGCATCCCGTGAATCACGCCACCTGGGGACCTTTCCATGGCCGCCGAACGTTACCCGCACCTGCTTGCCCCGCTGGACCTTGGCTTCACCACCTTGCGCAACCGCACCCTGATGGGCTCGATGCACACCGGCCTCGAGGAGCGTCCCGGGGGGTTCGAGCGCATGGCGGCCTACTTTGCCGAGCGTGCCCGGGGCGGCGTTGGCCTGATGGTCACGGGCGGTATTGCGCCCAATGATGAAGGCGGGGTGTATTCCGGCGCGGCCAAACTCAGCACCGAGGCGGAGGCCGACCAGCACCGCATCGTCACCGAGGCGGTGCACGCCGCCGGTGGCAAGATCTGCCTGCAGATCCTGCATGCCGGGCGCTATGCCTATAGCCCACGGCAGGTGGCACCCAGCGCGATACAGGCGCCGATCAACCCGTTCAAGCCCAAGGAGCTGGACGAGCAAGGCATCGAGAAGCAGATCGCCGACTTCGTCAATTGCGCGGTGCTGGCCCAGCGTGCCGGTTACGACGGCGTCGAAATCATGGGTTCGGAAGGTTACTTCATCAACCAGTTTCTCGCCGCCCACACCAACCAGCGCACCGACCGTTGGGGCGGCAGCTACGAAAACCGCATGCGCCTGGCTGTGGAAATCGTCAGCCGGGTACGCGCGGCAGTAGGGCCGAACTTCATCATCATCTTCCGCCTGTCGATGCTTGACCTGGTCGAGGGCGGCAGCGACTGGGCGGAAATCGAGCAGTTGGCCAAGGCCATCGAGCAGGCCGGCGCTACCCTGATCAACACCGGGATCGGCTGGCATGAGGCGCGGATCCCGACCATCGCCACCAAGGTCCCGCGTGCGGCGTTCAGCAAGGTCACGGCCAAGCTGCGGGGTGTGGTGAGCATTCCGCTGATTACCACCAACCGCATCAACACCCCGGAAGTGGCCGAGGCGGTGCTGGCCGAAGGGGATGCCGACATGGTTTCGATGGCTCGGCCGTTCCTGGCCGACCCGGATTTCGTCAACAAGGCTGCTGCCGGTCGCGCCGACGAAATCAATACCTGCATCGGTTGCAACCAGGCCTGCCTGGACCACACCTTCGGCGGCAAGCTGACCAGTTGCCTGGTCAACCCGCGGGCCTGCCACGAAACCGAGCTCAACTACCTGCCTGCGCCAGCGCCGAAGCGCATTGCCGTGGTCGGCGCCGGCCCGGCGGGCCTGGCCGCCGCCACCGTTGCCGCCGAGCGCGGGCATCACGTGACGCTGTTCGACGCTGCCAGCGAAATTGGCGGCCAGTTCAATGTCGCCAAGCGCGTCCCGGGCAAGGAAGAGTTCTTCGAAACGCTGCGCTACTTCCGCAACAAGTTGCAAAGCACTGGCGTCGACCTGCACCTCAATACCCGCGTGGATGTGCAGGCGCTGGTGCAGGGCGGCTATGACGAGATCATCCTGGCCACCGGCATTGCCCCGCGTACCCCGGCCATCCCCGGGGTCGAGCATGCCAAGGTGCTCAGCTACCTGGATGTACTGCTTGAGCGCAAGCCGGTGGGCAAGGCGGTCGCCGTGATCGGGGCCGGCGGTATCGGTTTTGATGTATCCGAATACCTGGTGCAGGAAGGGCGGGCCAGCAGCCTGGACCGTGATGCGTTCTGGAAGGAGTGGGGCATCGATACCCGGCTTGAGGCACGCGGCGGCGTTGCCGGCATCAAGGCCGAGCCGCATGCGCCGGCGCGTCAGGTGTTCCTGCTGCAGCGCAAGGCATCGAAGGTGGGGGACGGGTTGGGCAAGACCACCGGCTGGATCCATCGCACCGGCTTGAAGAACAAGCGCGTGCAGATGCTCAACAGTGTCGAGTACCTGGGCATAGACGATGCCGGTTTGCACATTCGCGTGGCGGGCGGTGAGCCGCAGGTGTTGGCCGTGGACAACGTCGTGATCTGCGCCGGGCAGGAGCCGCTGCGCGAACTGCAGGATGGGTTGGTGGCTGCGGGGCAATCGGTGCATTTGATCGGCGGCGCCGACGTGGCGGCCGAGCTGGATGCCAAGCGGGCGATCAACCAAGGGTCGCGGCTGGCGGCGCAGCTCTGAGATCGGCCCGGGGCAGCCCACGGGCGCTGCCCCGGGCTTTGCCTGTAAACTGCGATCCATGCATGCATTCGACCTTCCTCAAGCCCCACTGCAACGCTTGAACCTGCCGTGGTTGCAACACGCCCAGGTGCAGGTTGCCATTCTGCGCCTGGACCTGATCGATCCGCTGATCAGCGGCAACAAGTGGTTCAAGCTCCGCCACCACCTGCAGCAGGCCGCCACAGGCAATGCCCCCGGGCTGATCAGCCTGGGTGGCAACCACTCCAACCACCTGCATGCGCTGGCTGCGGCCGGCAAGCGGTTTGGCTTCGCCACTGCCGGCCTGCTACGCGGCCATGCCCAGGACACGCCCACCGTACGTGACCTGCAAGCGATGGGCATGCACCTGCACTGGCTGGGTTATGGCGGCTACCGCGCACGCCACCAGCCCGGCTTCTGGAAACCTTGGCAAGCGCGCTATCCGGGCTGGCAGTGCATTCCCGAAGGCGGCGGTGGGCTGGCTGGCGCGCAGGGCTGCGCGCTGATCGTGCAGCAGGCGCAGGCGCAGATCTCGGCCCTGGGCTGGCCGGACTACGATGGCTGGTGGTTGGCTGCCGGAACAGGCACTACCGTGGCTGGCCTGGCCATGGCCGAGGCGGGTGCGCGTACCGTGCATGGCGCCTTGGCGGTACCTGCAGACCACGGTGTGGCGCAAGGGGTGGCAGCACTGGCGGGCGCACATGGCTACCAGCTACACGAGGCCTGCCGAGGTGGGTTTGCCCGGTTCGACGACGAACTGCTGGCCTTCATCGCCGACTGCGAGCAGCACACGGGGGTGCCGCTGGAAGCGCTCTACACCGGCAAGGCCCTGTTGGCCCTGCGCGATCATGTCGCCGCCGGGCTGTTGGCGCCCGGCAGCCGCATGATCTTCGTGCATACCGGCGGCCTGCAAGGCCGACGTGGTTATTTGTAGGGCAGCATGCGCAACAGCGTGTTGTCGCGCACCACATAGTGGTGGTAAAGCCCGGCCAGCGCATGCAGGCCGATCAGCCAGTAGCCCCAACTGCCGACGCGCTCATGCCAGCCCTTGATGAACTTGGCCTGGTCCGGGTTCGGGCCGATCAGGTGCGGCAGCTCCAGGCCGAAGAACGGTACCGGTTTGTCGGCGGCGCTGAGGATCAGCCAGCCGGCCAGCGGCATGCCGATCATCAGCAGGTACAGTGCCAGGTGCATCAGGTGGGCAAGGCCGGTCTGCCAGGCGGGCGGCTTGGGCAGGATCGGCGGGGTAGGCCGGCTCAGGCGCATCGCCAGGCGCAACCAGACCAGCACGAAGACACTGAGGCCAAGCATGAAGTGCAGGTCTTTCATCAGGTTGCGCTCGGCGCTGTCCTTGGGGAACAGGCCACGCAGTTCGATAAGGGCGTAGACAGCGGCCAGCAGCACTAGCATCAGCCAGTGCAGGGCGATGGACAGGCGTGCGTAATGCGGTGCTGGGGTGGATGAAACCATGATCAGTCCTCGTCATCAGGTTTGAATAGCGCTCTTGTTGGCGCTCAGGTGTCACTTTAATGGCTACCGGCAGCAGATAGTTGCGCCAGGCCTGTGAAAATTGTGTTGCCTGCACGGGCTTTTGTGCGGACCAGCCTTGACCTGCGTCAGGCCTGCATCAATCACTGCGTAGCTGCGGCCAATTGTCAGCCACCAGAAACACCCGTTCGGCTTCCTGCCAGGCGCCATCGGCCTCCTGCTCAAGCCTTACCAGCAGTTGCGCCGGGGCCTGCGGGTCCAGCACATGCAGCCACGCTGCAAACTGCTCTGCCTGCCAGCATTGCGCCGCTTCGACCCGCGCTGGCGCCAGCCACGCGCTGCGCGGCAGCGGTTGCCAGCGCTCGCCAACCGCCATGGCCCAATCCCGCCGCCTGACCCAGCGCCCGCGCAGGTGCTGCGGGTTGGCGCCTTCCGGTTCCTCGGCATGCCCAGGCCGCGGATAGAACAGATAGCCCCCCAGCCACATATGCGCCTGCACCTGCTGCGCCCCAAGCCGGGCCAGCGCCTGCTGGCTGTGCGCCCCCCGCGACATCGGCAACTGGTGCTGCGCCAGGTGGGCCAGCTTGGCCCCTAGCCGGTCATGACAGCCTGGCCCCAGCCAGGCCTGGGTATCGTGCCCGCCACCGGGCGGGCCCAGGTACAGCTTGATCGCCAATTCCAGGTGTTGGACCCCGTCTGCATCACGCAGCAGTACATCCAGCTCGCCCAAGGTCAGGCCGCCCTCGCGAATGGCCAGGTTGGCGGCCAGCAGTTCAATGCCCGGTGCGTGGCGCAGGGCGAATTGCCACAGGCGTTCGTAGTAAAGCCCCAGGCGCCGGCTGCCCAGTTTCGCCAGCCAGTCGCGCAGCGGATGGTCATCCTTATCCAGCGCCCGCAGCCACTGCTCCAGGCGGTGCGGCTGCTGTGCCCACAGGCTGCCCGCCAGCGGGTGGCGCTGAGGGCAGGGCGCGCCAGCGAGCAAGGGCGGCGACAGCACTGCCCAGGCCAGGTCGCGTACGGCCGGGCGCTGCAGTTGCCGGGGCAGATCGTGGAGTTGGCTGAAGGGTGTCATCCTGCGAGCATAGCCGGTTTGCCGCTGCCCGGTGGTTTCGCCCATAATCGGCGCATCGTCACCCGCCGCAGAGCCTTGCAGGAGCCCCATGGAGCAATTTCGCAATATCGGTATCATCGGTCGCCTCGGTAGCTCGCAGGTGCTCGACACCATCCGCCGACTGAAAAAATTCCTCCTCGACCGCCACCTGCACGTGATTCTCGAGGACACCATTGCCGAAGTGCTGCCCGGGCATGGCTTGCAGACCTCCACGCGCAAGCTGCTGGGCGAAGTCTGCGACCTGGTCATCGTGGTGGGCGGCGACGGCAGCCTGCTCGGCGCCGCCCGGGCCCTGGCCCGTCACAACATTCCGGTGCTGGGCATCAACCGGGGCAACCTGGGCTTTCTCACCGACATCCGCCCCGACGAGCTGGAAGAGAAGGTCGCCGAGGTGCTCGACGGCCACTACCTGGTGGAAAACCGCTTCCTGCTGCAGGCCGAGGTCCGCCGCCATCACGAAGCCATTGGCCAGGGCGATGCGCTGAACGACGTGGTGCTGCACCCAGGCAAGTCCACGCGCATGATCGAGTTCGAAATCTATATCGACGGCCAGTTCGTCTGCAGCCAGAAGGCCGACGGCCTGATCGTTGCCACCCCCACCGGCTCCACCGCCTACGCGTTGTCGGCTGGCGGCCCGATCATGCACCCCAAGCTGGACGCCATCGTCATCGTGCCGATGTACCCGCACACCCTGTCGGGGCGGCCGATCGTGGTCGACGGCAACAGCGAGCTGAAGATCGTGGTGTCCAAGGACCTGCAGATCTACCCGCAGGTTTCCTGTGATGGCCAGAACCACTTCACCTGCGCCCCCGGCGACACCATCACGGTCAGCAAAAAACCGCAGAAGCTGCGCCTGATCCACCCGCTCGACCACAATTACTACGAGGTCTGCCGCACCAAGCTTGGTTGGGGCAGCCGCCTGGGGAGCAGTGACGACTGATGCTCGACCCGGCGCGCAGTTTCGACATCATCGGCGACGTGCACGGTTGTGCGCATACCCTTGAACGCCTGCTCGATACCCTCGGCTACAAGCGCGTGGCCGGCGTGTGGCGCCACCCGCGGCGCCAGGCGCTGTTCCTCGGCGACATCGTCGACCGTGGGCCACGCATCCGCGAGGCCCTGCACATCGTCCACGACATGGTCGAGGCTGGCCAGGCGTTCTGCATCATGGGCAACCACGAGTACAACGCCTTGGGCTGGGTCACGCCGGCGCTGCCCGGCAGCGGCAAGGCCTTCGTCCGCGAGCACACCCCGCGGCACGCCCGGCTGATCGACGAAACCCTGGCCCAGTTCGCCCAGCACCCCGCTGACTGGCACGACTTCGTCAACTGGTTCTACCAACTGCCGTTGTTCATCGATGCCGGGCGTTTCCGCCTGGTACACGCCTGCTGGGACCGGCAACTGATCGAGCCGCTGCGCCAGCAGTACCCCGACGGGCGCATCGATGAGCACTTCATCCAGGCTTCAGCCGTGAGCAACAGCTTCGCCGCCACCGTGTGCAACCGCCTGTTGCGCGGTACCGACATGCGCCTGCCCGACGGCCTGACCTTGACCGGCGGCGACGGCCTGACGCGCGCCTTCTTCCGCACCAAGTTCTGGGAGGAAGACCCGCAAACCTACGGCGACATCGTGTTCCAGCCTGATGCCCTGCCGGCCGAGGTGGCCAATGCGCCGCTCAGCCACAGCCAGAAAAATGCCTTGCTGCGTTATGCCGAAGACGAGCCGATGCTGTTCGTCGGCCACTACTGGCGCAGCGGCCACCCCGCGCCGATTCGCCCCAACCTGGCCTGCCTGGACTACAGCGCGGTGCTGTACGGCAAGCTGGCGGCCTACCGGCTGGATGACGAAACCCGCATCGACCCGCACAAGTTCGTGTGGGTCGACGTAGACCGCCCACAGGCCAACCAATGAACATAATCGAAGTGATGCGCCTGCCGCTGTCGGTCGACCTCAGCGGCTTCATTCACATGCTGCAGCGCCTGCAGGTGCCGCACCGGGTCAGCGAAGAGGGGGACGTGCAGGTACTCTGGGCGCCCGACACCCTGGCCGAAGACGTCCGCGAACTTTACCAGCGCTACCCGCAAGGCAACGCCGAGCTGTCGGCTGCCCCCGAGCCGGTGGCAGCGGGCATGGCCGCGAAAGTGCCGTCCCTGGCAGAACAGGCCCGGGCCTGCAAGGTCACCACGCTCACCCTGCTGGCGTGCTTCATCGTCGCCGGCCTGACCAGCCTGGGCGACAACTTCACCACCATCAGCTGGTTTACCTTCCTCGACTTCCGGGTGCAGGGCGACTACCTGTATTTCACCCCGCTGGCAGAAACCCTCGACCAAGGGCAATGGTGGCGGTTGGTATCACCCATGCTGCTGCACTTCGGCGTGCTGCATCTGGCCATGAACAGCCTGTGGTACTGGGAGCTGGGCAAGCGCATCGAGCTGCGCCAGGGCCCCTGGATGCTGCTGGGCCTGACCCTGCTGTACAGCCTGGTCTCCAACCTGGCGCAGCACTACACCAGCGGGCCGAGCCTGTTCGGCGGGCTGTCTGGCGTACTGTACGGCCTGCTGGGGCATGTATGGCTGTTCCAGTGGCTGGCACCGAACCGTTACTTCAACCTGCCCAAGGGTGTGCTGGTGATGATGCTGATCTGGCTGGTGGTGTGCCTGACCGGTGTGGTCGGCAGCCTCGGCCTTGGCCAGATCGCCAACGCCGCCCACGTTGGCGGGCTGCTCATCGGATGCCTGACCGGGCTCTTGGGTGGGGCGCTGGCCCGGCGTAAACTGTCGGCTTGAATCAGGAGACTGTATGTCCACTTTCGCGCAAATGATTGAAAACATCACCCCGGAAATCTACGAAAGCCTGAAACTGGCCGTGGAAATCGGCAAATGGTCGGATGGCCGCAAGCTCACCGCCGAGCAGAAAGAGCTGTCGCTGCAGGCCGTGATCGCCTGGGAGATGAAAAACCTGCCAGAAGACCAGCGCACCGGTTACATGGGCCCGCAGGAATGCGCGTCGAAGTCCGCGCCGATCGCCAACATTCTGTTCAAGTCGGACTCGGTACATTGATCGAACTCGCTCGTGGCTCGTTGAGCAAAATGGCGGTAAGCCTGCAGGCGCCGGTGGTGCAGTACAGCTTCCGCCTGGGTGACACGCAGGTGCCGGTCAACCCGCTGATCGGCCAGCGCCTGCGCCTGGAATACCTTGGCGCCATTCACTGCAGCCATTGCGGCAAGCGCACCAAGACCAGCTTCAGCCAAGGTTACTGCTACCCGTGCATGACCCGGCTGGCCCAGTGCGATGTGTGCATCATGGCCCCGGAAAAATGCCACTACGAGGCCGGCACCTGCCGTGAACCGGCCTGGGGCGAACAGTTCTGCATGACCGACCACGTGGTCTACCTGGCCAACTCGTCAGGGATCAAGGTCGGCATCACCCGCGCCAGCCAGCTGCCCACCCGGTGGCTCGACCAAGGGGCCAGCCAGGCCCTGCCGATCATGCGCGTGGCTACCCGCCAGCAGTCTGGCCTGGTCGAAGACGTGCTGCGCAGCCAGGTGCCCGACCGCACCAACTGGCGTGCACTGCTCAAGGGCGATGCCGAGGTGCTCGACCTGGCGGCCATTCGTGAGCAGGTATTCGACGCGTGCGCCGAGCGCCTGGGCGAGCTGCAGGGGCGTTTCGGGCTGCAGGCGATCCAGCCGCTGCCGGACGCCGAAGTGGTGCAGATCAACTACCCGGTCCAGGCCTACCCGCAAAAGATCGTCAGCTTCAACCTGGACAAGGACCCGGTCGCCGAAGGCACGCTGCTGGGCATCAAGGGCCAGTACCTGATCTTCGACACCGGTGTGATCAATATTCGCAAGTACACGGCCTACCAGTTGGCCGTGCTCCAGTAAAAAGGACCTGCACATGCGCACCGAACAACCGCAAGTGATCTACCTGAAGGATTACCAGGCGCCCGAGTACCTGATCGACGAGACGCACCTGACCTTCGAGCTGTTCGAGGACCACACCCTGGTTCACGCGCAGCTGGTGATGCGTCGCAACCCGGCACGCGGTGCCGGCTTGCCGCCGCTGGTGCTCGATGGCCAGCAGCTGGAGTTGCTGCGTGCCGCGCTGGATGACCGGGAATTGCAGGCCGCCGATTACCAGCTGGACGGTGACAGCCTGACCGTGCAGCCGCAAGCCGAGCACTTCACCCTCGACACCAGCGTGAAGATCCACCCGGAAAGCAACACTGCGCTCGAAGGTTTGTACAAATCCGGCAAGATGTTCTGCACCCAGTGCGAGGCCGAGGGGTTCCGCAAGATCACCTACTACCTCGACCGCCCGGACGTGATGAGCAGCTTCACCACCACGGTGATCGCCGAGCAGCATCGCTACCCGGTGCTGCTGTCCAACGGTAACCCCACCGGCAGCGGGCCGGCCGAGGACGGCCGCCACTGGGCCACCTGGGAAGACCCGTTCAAGAAGCCAGCCTACCTGTTCGCCTTGGTGGCCGGTGACCTGTGGTGCGTCGAAGACACCTTCACGCGCCAGTCGGGCCGTGATGTGCTACTGCGCATCTATGTCGAGCCCGAGAACCTGGACAAGTGCGACCACGCCATGGTCAGCCTGAAGAAGTCGATGCGTTGGGACGAGGAAGTCTACGGCCGTGAATACGACCTGGACATCTTCATGATCGTTGCCGTCAACGACTTCAACATGGGCGCCATGGAAAACAAGGGCCTGAACATCTTCAACTCCAGCTGTGTGCTTGCCCGCGCCGAAACGGCCACCGATGCCGCGCACCAGCGTGTCGAAGGTGTGGTCGCCCACGAGTATTTCCACAACTGGTCGGGCAACCGCGTCACGTGCCGCGACTGGTTCCAGCTGTCGCTGAAGGAAGGGTTCACGGTGTTCCGCGATGCCGAGTTCAGTGCCGACATGAACTCGCGCACGGTCAAACGCATCGAGGACGTGGCCTACCTGCGTACTCACCAGTTTGCCGAAGATGCCGGCCCCATGGCCCACCCCGTGCGCCCGGACAGCTTCATCGAGATTTCCAACTTCTACACCCTGACAGTGTACGAGAAGGGCGCCGAAGTGGTGCGCATGGTCCGCACCTTGCTGGGTGCCGATGGTTTCCGCAAAGGCAGCGACCTGTATTTCGAGCGCCACGATGGCCAGGCGGTGACCACCGACGACTTCATCAAGGCCATGGAAGACGCCAACGGCGTGGACTTTACCCAGTTCAAGCGCTGGTACAGTCAGGCAGGCACCCCGCGCCTGGAAGTCAGCGAAGCGTACGACGCCGCCGCCCAGACCTACAGCCTGACGTTCCGCCAAAGCTGCCCGCCCACCCCGGACAAGGCCGAGAAGCTGCCGTTCGTGATCCCGGTGGAGTTGGGCCTGCTGGATGCTGCCGGCAACGACCTGCCGCTGCAACTGGCAGGGAAAGGCGCCGCCACGGCGGCCGAACCAGCCACCAGTCGGGTGCTGTCGGTGACCGAGGCCGAGCAGACCTTCACCTTCCAGGGTATCCAGGCCAAGCCGCTGCCGTCGCTGCTGCGTGGCTTCAGCGCCCCGGTCAAGCTCAGTTTCCCGTACGACCGCGACCAGTTGATGTTCCTGATGCAACATGACAGCGATGGTTTCAACCGCTGGGAAGCGGGCCAGCAGCTGGCGGTCCAGGTATTGCAGGAACTGATCGGCCAGCACCAGCGTGGCGAAGCCCTGAAACTGGACCAGCGCCTGATCACGGCCTTGGGCACGGTACTGGGCAACCCGTCGCTGGACCCGGCCATGGTTGCCGAAATGCTCTCGCTGCCGGGTGAGGCCTACCTCACCGAAATCAGCCAGGTGGCCGACGTGGACGCCATCCATGCCGCCCGCGAGTTCGCCCGCCAGCAGATCGCCGAGCAACTGTTCGACGCGTTGTGGGCGCGCTACCAGGCCCACCGCGAAGCGTCGCGCAGCACTGCCTATGTGGCCTCGGCCGAGCACTTCGCCCGCCGCAGCCTGCAGAACATCGCCCTGTCGTACCTGATGCTGAGCGGCAAGCCGCACGTGCTGGAAGCGATCCTGGAGCAGTTCGAGCACTGTGACAACATGACCGAGCGCCTGACCGCGCTGGCGGTGCTGGTCAACTCGCCATTCCAGGCCGAGCGGGCGAAAGCGCTGGAGGCGTTCGCCGAGCACTTCAAGGACAACCCGCTGGTGATGGACCAGTGGTTCAGCGTGCAGGCGGCCAGCACCTTGCCGGGCGGGCTGGCGCGGGTCAAGGCGTTGATGCAGCACCCGGCGTTCACCCTGAAGAACCCCAACAAGGTGCGTGCGCTGATCGGTGCGTTTGCCGGGCAGAACCTGGTCAACTTCCATGCCGCCGATGGTTCTGGCTACCGTTTCCTGGCTGACCTTGTGATCGAACTGAATGCGCTGAACCCGCAGATCGCTTCTCGTCAGCTGGCGCCGCTGACCCGCTGGCGCAAGTATGACGAGGCGCGCCAGGCGCTGATGAAGGGCGAGCTCGAACGGATTCTGGCTTCGGGTGAGCTGTCCAGTGATGTGTATGAAGTGGTGAGCAAGAGCCTGGCTTGAGGGCAATCGGGCTGCTTTGCAGCCCATCGCGACACAAGGCCGCTCCTACAGGGTGAGGTGCGATTGTAGGAGCGGCCTTGTGTCGCGATGGGCCGCACCGCGGCCTTGGCTTTTTCAGGCCGACAACAAAACATAACACCCCGCCCGTTGTAATCCCGCGAACATCCCCGCTACGATCCCTTCAAGCTGTTGCAGGCCTCTAGATCAGGCTTTTCGCAGTGCCTGCAATGCATTGACCCGCCGAATAAAAACACCAAGGGGACAGTCATGAGGGAACACAACAGGCGCCGCGCCTGGCCATTGGCAGCGGCATTGGCGCTGGCACTGGGCGCGTGGGCCGGCAGCGTGCAAGCCGCCAGTGCCGACCAGTACTCCACCGAATCGGCCAAGGCCAGCCAGAGCCTGTTGATCGGCGCCACCCACGCCGGCAAGCGCCTGGTGGTGGTCGGTGATCGCGGCCATATCCTGTTCTCCGACGACCAGGGCAACACCTGGACCCAGGCCCGGGTACCTACCCGGCAGTTGCTCACGGCGGTGTTCTTCATCGACGACAAGCGCGGCTGGGCCGTCGGCCATGACGCCCAGGTGCTCACCAGCAGCGACGGCGGCGCCACCTGGACCAAGCAGTTCGAAGACCTTGCCCGTGAAGCGCCGTTGCTGGATGTCACCTTCCTGGATGCCCGGCATGGCTTTGCCGTGGGCGCCTACGGGGCCTTCCTGGAAACCACTGACGGCGGCCAGCACTGGCAGGACGTGGCCGAGCGCCTGGACAACCCCGACCAGTTGCACCTCAACGGCATCACCCAGGTGCGCGATGCCGGCCTGTTCATCGTTGGCGAGCAGGGCGGCATGTTCCGCTCTGCAGACAACGGCCAGACCTGGGCCAAGCTGCAAGGCCCCTACGAGGGCTCGCTGTTTGGCGTGATCGGCACCCGTTCACCCCGCACCCTGCTGGCCTACGGCCTGCGCGGCAACCTGTTCCGTTCAGCCGACTTCGGTGACAGTTGGCAGCAGGTCGAACTGGAGGCTGCGCGCGGCAGCCTGGAATTCGGCCTGGCTGGCGCTGCGCTGCTGGCTGATGGCGCCCTGGTGCTGGTCGGCAACGGCGGCAGCGTGCTGCGCAGTACCGACGATGGCCAGACCTTCAGCGTGTACAACCGTGGCGACCGCATCGCCCTGGCCGGCGTCAGTGGTCTGGCCGATGGCGGCCTGCTGCTGGTGGGCCAGGGCGGTGTGCACCTGGCAACCGCGCAAGGTGCCGATCGCATTGCCGAGGAGCCGCGCCAATGACCAGCCGGGAGAGCATCACCATGCATCCGCATCACCAGGACAAGCCTACGCTGCTCGAACGGCTGATCTTCAACAACCGCCCCGTGGTCATCGCCCTGTGCGTGCTGATCAGTATTTTCCTGTTCTGGCAGGCGACGCAGATTCGCCCCTCCACCAGTTTCGAGAAGATGATCCCGCTGCAGCACCCGTTCATCGAGCAGATGATGGAGCACCGCAACGACCTGGCCAACCTCGGCAACACCGTGCGCATCTCGGTGGAGGCGGTCAAGGGTGACATTTTCGACAAGGATTACATGGAGACCCTGCGCCAGATCCATGACGAGGTGTTTTACCTGCCTGGCGTCGACCGTGCCGGGCTGAAGTCGCTGTGGAGCCCCAGCGTGCGCTGGAGCGAGGTCACGGAAGAGGGCTTTTCCGGTGGCGAGGTGATCCCCAACACCTACAACGGCTCCCAGGACAGCCTCGATACCCTGCGCGACAATGTGCTCAAGTCCGGCCAGGTCGGGCGGCTGGTCGGCAACAACTTCAAGTCCAGTATCATCGATGTGCCACTGCTGGAAAGCTACCCTGACCCGCAGGACCCCAGCCGGCTGCTGAAACTGGATTACCAGCAGTTCTCGCACCTGCTGGAAGAGAAGGTGCGTGACAAGTTCCAGGCGCAGAACCCCAATGTGAAAGTGCACATTGTCGGCTTTGCCAAGAAGGTCGGTGACCTGATCGACGGCCTGGTGATGGTGGCGATGTTCTTCGGCGTCGCCCTGGTGATCACCTGGGTGCTGTTGTACTGGTTCACCTGGTGTATCCGCAGCACCATCGCCGTGCTTATCACCACCCTGGTGGCGGTGGTCTGGCAACTGGGGCTGATGCACGCGGTGGGTTTCGGCCTGGACCCATACTCGATGCTGGTGCCGTTCCTGATCTTCGCCATTGGCATTTCCCACGGGGTGCAGAAAATCAACGGCATCGCCTTGCAGTCGAGTGACGCCGACAATGCGCTCACCGCTGCACGGCGAACGTTCCGGCAGTTGTTCCTGCCGGGCATGATCGCCATCCTGGCCGATGCGGTGGGCTTCATCACCCTGCTGATCATCGACATCGGGGTGATTCGCGAGCTGGCCATCGGCGCGTCCATCGGGGTGGCGGTGATCGTGTTCACCAACCTGATCCTGCTGCCGGTCGCCATCTCCTATGTCGGTATCAGCAAGAAGGCCATCGAACGCAGCAAGAAGGACGCCACCCGCGAACACCCGTTCTGGCGCCTGCTGTCGAACTTTGCCAGCGCCAGGGTGGCGCCGGTGTCGGTGGCGCTGGCGCTGCTCGCCTTCGGCGGGGGGCTGTGGTACAGCCAGAACCTGAAAATCGGCGACCTCGACCAGGGCGCGCCGGAACTGCGCCCCGACTCGCGCTACAACCAGGACAACAACTTCGTCATCAGCAACTACTCGACCAGTTCCGATGTGCTGGTGATCATGGTCAAGACGCCGGCCGAGCAGTGTTCCATCCACTCGACCATGACCCCGATCGACGAGCTGATGTGGACCATGGAAAACACCCCGGGGGTCCAGTCGGCGATCTCCCTCGTCACTGTGTCCAAGCAGGTGATCAAGGGCATGAACGAGGGCAGCCTGAAATGGGAAACCCTGTCGCGCAACCCCGACATCCTCAACAACTCCATCGCCCGTGCCGATGGGCTGTACAACGGTGACTGCTCGCTGGCGCCGGTACTGGTGTTCCTCAACGACCACAAGGCCGAAACCCTGGAGCGGGTCACGGCGGTAGCCCAGGCGTTTGCCGACAGCCACAACAAGGAGGGCCTGCAGTTCCTGCTGGCAGCAGGCAATGCCGGGATCGAGGCCGCGACCAACGAGGTGATCAAGTCGGCCGAACTGACCATCCTGATCCTGGTGTACATCTGTGTGGCAGTAATGTGCCTGATCACCTTCCGCTCGTTGGCCGCCACCCTGTGCATCGTTCTGCCGCTGGTGCTGACCTCGGTGCTGGGTAACGCGCTGATGGCCTACATGGGCATCGGTGTGAAGGTGGCCACCTTGCCGGTGGTGGCGCTGGGCGTGGGCATTGGCGTTGACTACGGCATCTACATCTACAGCCGCCTGGAAAGTTTCCTGCGCGCTGGGTTGCCGTTGCAGGAGGCGTATTACCAGACCCTGCGCTCGACCGGCAAGGCAGTGCTGTTCACCGGGCTGTGCCTGGCCATTGGTGTGTGCACCTGGATCTTCTCGGCGATCAAATTCCAGGCCGACATGGGCCTGATGCTGACCTTCATGTTGCTCTGGAACATGTTCGGGGCGTTGTGGCTGCTGCCGGCCCTGGCGCGGTTCCTGATCAAGCCGGAGAAAATGGTGGGCAAGCAAGGGGGGTCGATTTTCGCCCATTGAAGGCAGGGGGCCGCGTTGCGGCCCAATCGCCGGCA
>NZ_AEWE02000005.1:246-26565 GCF_000190455.2 Pseudomonas sp. TJI-51 | reverse complement strand
ATAGAATCTCCCACAGGGATGTCACAGGGTTATACTGGCAGCACTTCCCTGACAGGTAACCCAATGTCCTCCCTCAGCCACGCCCTGCAGTCCTGCGACATGCTCCTGATCGACGGCCTGCACGCCTTCGAGTTCACCGCCGATACCACTGGCCTGCGCGTCGAGTGCATGGACGGCCGCCAACTGCGCCGCTGGTCGTTTACTCCCGAGCAGGTCGCGGCGGCGCCCGCCATGGGTGACGAGTGGCAACTGGACGATGCCAACGGCGCGCATCGGCTAGTCTGCATGAGTGCCTTTCGCGCCCCGGATGAAGCCCAAGATGAACCGCACCTGGACGACCCTGCTGACCGCTAGCCTGATGAGCCTGACTATCCCGAGCCACGCCGCGACCCTGCTGGTGGGCAGCTATACCGATGGTGCCAGCCAGGGTATCTACCGCTACCAGTTCGACGAACAACGGGGCCACATCGACCCTACCCCGCAGCAAGTGGTGAAAAGTGTCAGCCCGTCGTGGCTGGTGCTGTCGGCCGACCGCCGCCTGCTGTTCGCTGTCAATGAAACCCCGGGCGGCAATGCCAGCAGTTTCAGGGTCAGTGCAAAGGGCGACATCAAGCCGCTTAACCAGGTGGCCAGCCAAGGCGACGAGCCAACCCACGCCAGCCTCAGCCATGACCAGCGCTACCTGTTCGTGGCCAACTACGCGGTCAACCCTGACCCCGGCGGCAGCCTGGCAGTGATGCCGATAGCCAGGGACGGTCAGCTCAAGCCGGTCGTGCAGCAATTGCGACACCGGCCCAGTGGCGTCAACCGCGAGCGCCAGGCGGGGGGGCATGTGCATTCACTGGTGTCGTCACCCAATGGGCAATATCTGTACGCCAGCGACCTCGGCGCCGACAAGGTATTCATCTACCGCTACGACGGCGCCAGCCCGGACCAGCCGTTGAGCCCTGCCACGCCGCCGTCGGTGGCGTTGCCGCCAGGCAGCGGACCACGCCACCTGCTGTTCGATGCCACAGGGCAGCATGCCTACCTCACGTTGGAAATGAGCGGGGAAGTGGTGATGTTCAATGTGAGCGGTGCGGACCTGCGCGTGGGCCAGCGCCTGGCACTGACCGAAGCCTCGGCGTCGACGGCCAAGGCGGCGGGCGGGTTGCACCTGTCGGCCGACGGGCACTTCCTGTACGTGAGCAACCGCGGTACAGCGAATGAAATCGTGGTGTTCGCGGTTGAGGGCGACGGCCAGCTGACGTTTGTGCAGCGCCGCGCCGTGGAAGGCGACCACCCCCGCGAGTTTGCCCTGGACCCCAGCAACCGCTTCCTGCTGGTGGCGAACCAGAAGAGCAACCAGATCGTGGTCATGCGCCGTGACGCCAAGACTGGCAAGCTGGGCGAGACGGTGCAGGTCCTGGCCCAGGACGCACCCTCGGACTTGAAGTTCATCGACTGATATCAACACCAGGCCTTGTAGGAGCGGCCTTGTGTCGCGAAAGGGTCGCGCAGCGGCCCCGGGTTCTTGCGTTACCGCCGACATTGCCGGGGCCGCGCTGCGACCCTTTCGCGACACAAGGCCGCTCCTACAGGGAGCCGGGTGAAGCTACCTGGCCATGATCGAGCGGAACAGGTCTGATGCCAACCACCCCTCTAGCCAGCTCCGCAGCCGCGGATAAGCGGCCTCGGCGAACCACTGCGGTTCCACCCCGGCAAACTGGCGCATCAGGGGCAGCAAGGCGGCGTCGGCGATGCTCGGCTGGTCAGCCAACAGGTACGGCCGGCTCTCCAGCAACCCTTCGAGCTCCGCCAGCCAGGCCTCGGCCTGCTGGCGGTAGTAGGCGCGAGGGTGCTGCGGGTAGCGCTCGGCATACTTGTACAGGTTCACCTGCGCCTTGAACGTGCTGTCATTACGCGCGATCAGGGCATGCGCCTGCTGCGCCGCCGCGGGATTCGCGCGCAGTTGCCAATCCTGCGGGTCGTTCTGCGCCAGCGCCCAGCGCATGATATCCAGGCTCTCTTCCAGCACCTGGCTGCCGGTGTCCAGCACCGGCACCGTGCCCTTGGGGGACAAGGCCAGCAGTTCTGCCGGCTTGTTCTTCAGCGCCACTTCGCACACCTCGACCTCACAGCCGGCATAGCGCAGGGCCAGGCGCGCGCGCATGGCCCAGGGGCAGCGACGGAACGAGTACAGGATCACCCGCACACCTGCACTTCGCTCAGGCCATTGCCTTGGCGGCGCACCTGAATTTGCACCGGGATGCGCTCGTGCATTTCCTGCACGTGGGAAATCACTGCCACCTTGCGCCCCTGGGCCTGCAAGCCGTCAAGGGCATCCATGGCCAGCTGCAGCGACTCGGGGTCCAGGCTGCCGAAACCTTCGTCGATGAACAGCGATTCGATGCGCAGGGTGCTGGAAGCCATCGAGGCCAGGCCAAGGGCCAACGCCAGCGACACCAGGAAGGTTTCGCCGCCGGACAGCGAGTGCACCGAGCGCAGCTCGTCGCCCATTTCGGTGTCCAGGACCAACAGGCCCAGGGCACTGCCGCCCCGCTTGAGGCGGTAGCGGCGGGCCAGTTGGCGCAGTTGGCTGTTGGCATGGTGCAACAGCAGGTCAAGGTTGTAACCCTGGGCGATCTTGCGGAACACATCGCCCGAGGCCGAGCCGATCAGAGCATTCAGGCGGGCCCAGCGCTGCCACTGCTGGCGGGCTTGCTCAATCTCGGCTGCCAGTGCCTGATGCGCCTGCTGGCGACGCTGGTCATCGGCCTGCTGCGCCCGCAGTTCGGCGCATTGCTGCTCGTGGCTGGCCATGCGCTCGCGCAGTTCCAGCAGAGCTTGCTCGAGGGCTTCGGCCGGGGTGTCCACGGTCATGTCGGCCACGTGCTGTTGCAGGCGCTGTTCGCGTTCCTGCAGCAACACGCGGCTTTGTTCGATGGCTTTTTCCGCGCCTTGCAAGCGCTGGCGCAATGCTGTGACCTGCGCATCCTCCATGGCCAGCAGGCGATCCAGCCCGGCGTCATCCAGCTCCGGGTGCTGGCTGCGCCACTGCGCGATCTGGCCCTGCAACTGCTGGCATTCGGCAACCAGCGCCTGTTGCTGCTGGCCGTCGGCCTTCAGCTCGCTGGCCAGTTGCACGGCTTGCGTGCGCAGTTCCTGCAGGCGCTGGGCGGTGTCGGCGTCCAGGGCGCGGGCTTGGTCCAGCGCGGCGTCCATGTGCTGTTGCCAGGCTTCGGCAGTGGCGTGTTCACCGAGCAGTTCGCCGAGGGCGGCCTGGGCCTGCTGGCGCTGCTCGTCCAGGGCGGCAAGTTGCTGCTGCAACTGCTGCAGGCCTTGCACGCGGGCCTGGTGCTGGTCGCGCAGCTTGTCGAGTTGCGTCTGCCGGGCCTGCTGTTCTTCCAGTTCGTCCTTGCGCTGTTCCAGTTGCTGCAAGCGCTGGACGATCTGCTGGTCCAGGGCCAGGAAGGCATTGGCCGGGTCTTCGTCGAGTGCCTTCAGGGCTTGTTCGGGCAGCACACCGGCCAAGTCGTGCAAGCCTTGCTGCAACTGCTGCTCGTCGTTGGCCAGGGCCTGGTGCTGTTGTTCGAGGTGGCGCTGGGCCTGCTGTTGAGCGTCTTGGGCGGCCTGCAGTTGCTGGTTGAGGCGGGCAGCATCGCGTTGCAGCGTGAGCAGCGCGCTCTGGCGTTTCTCGTCCTGCGCAATTTCCGCCTCCAGGCGCTGCAGCTGGCTGGCCAGCCAGGTGCTACGGGCCTTGTCATCCTGCGGGGCCAGGGCCGGCCACAGGCTGTGCGCCTGAACTTGCGCCACCAGCGGTTGCAACTGATCGCCCAGTTGCTGCTGTTGTTGCTGGAAGTCCTTGAGCTGGGCGTTGACCACGCCCAGCTGGGTGCGCAGCTCTACCAGCTTGGCGTTGAGGGTGTCGACCTGTTGCTGCGCGGCAGCTTCTTCAGCCTGGTCATGGCGGCCCAGGCTGTGCAGCAGTGCGTCAGGCTGGTGGAACGGGTGTTCGGCACTGCCGCAGACTGGGCAAGGTTCGCCATCGCGCAATTGGTCGCGCAGTGCCTCCACGCTGGTGGTGCGCGCCAGGCGTTGCCGCTCCAGCAACTGGCGGGTGAGGTTGAGCGCCTGTTCGGCCGCCTCCAGCTCGGCCTTCGCCGCGGTGCCCTCGCTGATCAACTGCTGGCGTTGCTGCATGGCCTGTTGCTGGCGTTCACGAACGCTGTCCAGTTGCTGGCGCAGTTCCAGTTCGCGGCCGTGCAGGCGCGACATTTCTTCAACGGCGCGCTGCTGCTTGCGGTTGTCCTGCAGCATGCCACCGAGCAGGTCGATCTGCTCGGCCAGGGCCTGGGGTTCGGCCTTGGCTTCGCGGAACAGCAGCTCGTAGGCATCGCGCTCGGCCTGCAGCTGCACATTGGCCTGGCTGGCCTGGGCCTGCAGGCCGGGCAGCTCTTCGCGGCCCTTGGCCAGGCGGCCGCCAATCAGCATCACCTGTTTGAGTTGCGGCAGGTAGGCGTGCCACGCACTGGCCAGGCCTGCCAGGTGCTCGCTGTCGGCAAGGGCACTGTCGATCTGCGCCAATTGCTGCAGGCTGCGCTGCTGGTTGGCCTCCAGCTGTTGCAACTGCTGCTGGCCATCGGCGACGTGTTGTTCAGCCTGTTGGCTGCTGCTGCGTTGCGCGGCCAGCGCTTCGTCCAGGCGCGCTAGGTTGTCCTGGGCGGCGAAGGCCTGGCGCAGGCGTGGGGCATTCTCGCCGTGTTGCGCCTGGCTGTCGGCGAGCGCCTGGCGTGCGGCGTTCAGTGCTTGCTCCAGGGTATTTGCGCGTGCCTGGAGTTCGTCCTGCTGCTGTTGCTGCTGCGCAATTCTTGCCGCCAGTGGGGCCAGTTGTGCGTTCAGCGCCTGCTGGCGGTGGAACTGGTGGCGCTGAGGTGCCAGGCGCTCCAGGCGCAGCAGGTCCAGGCGCGGTTCGGCCAACTGCTGCCAGTCCTGCTCGGCGGCCTGCAGCGCGCGGGCCGCCTCGGCGTGCTGGGCTTGCAGCCGGTTTTGCTCGTGCAGCCAGTTGCGTTGCTGTTCCAGCTGGCGCTCACCGGCCTGGTCAGCCTTCAGGTGCTGCTGCGCCTGCTCCAGTTGCTGGTCGAGCTGGGCGCGGGCTTCGGCGTCCATCGGCAGCAGGTGGCTGGCGCGCGCGAGCAGGTCGTTGTGCACCTCACCGGCCTCGCGGGCCTTGCTGAACGCGCGCTGGCCCAAGCGGGTGTAGATGGCGGTGTTGGTCAGTTTTTCCAGCAGCTCGCTGCGCTCTCTGTCGTCGGCCTTGAGAAACGCGCCAAACTCGCTCTGGGCCAGCATCACCGCGCGGGTGAACTGCTCGAAGTTCAGGCCCAGGCGGGCTTCGACCAACTGTTTGTATTCGTTCTTGCCGCTGGCCAGGACCTGCTCGCTGTCCAGGTCGTAAAAGCTCTGGCGGCTGTGCTGCAACTTGCCGTTGGCCTTGTCGCGGGCGCGGTTGGATTCCCAGCGGGCACGGTAGCGGCGGCCGTCGACGCCGACGAAATCGACTTCGGCAAAGCCGCTGCCGGTGCCACGGCGTAGCAGGTTGCGCGGGTCGGATGTGGGGATGTCGCCGTCGGCATCCGGCACCTTGGCTTCCCGACCGATGTCATTGAGCCGCGGAACGGTGCCGAACAGGGCCAGGCACAGGGCGTCGAGCAGGGTACTCTTGCCGGCGCCGGTGGGCCCGGTAATGGCGAACAGGCCGGCGCTGGCCAGGGGCTCGGCAGTGAAGTCGATGTCGACGGGGCCGGCCAGCGATGCCAGGTTCTTCAGGCGGATGGCAAGAATCTTCATGGCTGCTCCTCATCCTGCTGCAAGTCCTGCAACAGCAGGGCAAAGTCGGCCAGCGCCTGCTCGTCGACAGCGCTGCCGTAGGTTTGCTCCCAGGCCCGGCTGAACAGGTCTTGCGGGGTCATCTGGGCCAGTTCGACAAAGGCCAGGTCATCCTCTTCGGTACTGTTGCGCCCAGCATACTCGGCACTGATGCGCACCAGCCGCACTGCCTTGCCCGCCAGCGCGATCTCGATCTGCTGGCGCAGGTCCGGTTGCGGCTCGTCGAGAATGACCCGCACCTCCAGCCAGGGTTGGCGATTGGGGTCTTCCAGCAGGTCGATTACCGGCAGGTCTGCCATTTG
This sequence comes from Pseudomonas sp. TJI-51, assembly GCF_000190455.2. Taxonomy (NCBI): domain Bacteria; kingdom Pseudomonadati; phylum Pseudomonadota; class Gammaproteobacteria; order Pseudomonadales; family Pseudomonadaceae; genus Pseudomonas; species Pseudomonas sp. TJI-51. Next base: position 20,395 of record NZ_AEWE02000005.1, on the reverse strand, counting down.
CTGTAACAGCTCACCCAGCGGTGCCGGGCCGATGCGTTGCAGGGCCACGGCGCGCGGTACCGGGCGCGGCTCGACGCTGACCAGGCCGCTGCCGTCCAGTTCCACCTCCAGCACCTGGTGCGGGTAGTTGATTTCGGCGAACGACAGTGGGATCGGTGAGCCGCTGTAGCGGATGCGTTCTTCGCGGTTGACCTTCTGTGGTTTGTGCAGGTGGCCGAGGGCGACATAGCTGATGGCCTTGTCGAACAGCTTGGCCGGCAGCGCCTCGGCGTTGCCGATGATCAGGCTGCGCTCGGAGTCTTCCGACACTGCGCCCCCGGCCATGTGCGCATGGCTGATGGCAATCAGCGCCTGGTCTTTCTTGCGTTTTTGCAGTGCTGCGGCGATCAGTTGCTGGTGCACCTGGGTGATGCCTTGCAGGTAGTCGTCGCCCAGGTGGGGGCCGGTGACTTCGGCCGGCCGCAGGAACGGCAGCGCCAGGCACCAGGCTGCGACCTTGCCACGGCCATTGGTCAGCGGAATCAGCAGCCGCTCGGCATCCAGTTGGCCCTCGTCCAGCCAGTGCACACGGCCCAGGGCGTGGGTGCGCAGGCAGCGCATGAGTGCGGCAGGCAGCTCGATGCGCGAGCCGGAATCGTGGTTGCCGGCGATCATCACGATGTCCAGCTTGGGCTGCTGCTCATGCGCCTGGACGATGAAGTCGTACAGACGCTCCTGGGCTTTGACCGGGGGGTTGACCGTGTCGAAGATATCGCCGGCGATCAGCAGCGCATCCGGCTGGCGCAGGCGAAGCTGGCCGAGCAGCCAGTCGAGGAAGCAGGCGTGTTCGAAATCGCGTTCCTGGCCGTGCAGGCTTTGGCCCAGGTGCCAGTCGGAGGTATGAAACAGACGCATGGATGACCTGTGGTGTCGAGTCGAGCAAGCCAGAGGGCTTGGCTTTGGGGATGGGCGTTGCGCGAGGGCGGTATGGTAACCCAAGCAGGGGGGTGGGGGGCAGGGCGGGGAATGGGGGGAGGGCTGGCACCGGCTGCGCCGGTGTTCGCGGGCGCGCCCGCTCCTACAGGCACCGCGCAAAGCTCAGGCATACGTTGTTCCTGTGGGAGCGGGCATGCCCGCGAAGAGGCCCTGGCAGGCAGCCGGCTACTTGGGATAAAGCGGCGGCAAGCTGCCGTTCTCCCCAGCCGGCAACAACACCTGCTCGGCCGGCGGTATCGTGCCGATCGCCCGCCACAAATCCTCACCCTGCCAATACTGCCCACTCTCGCTGTACAACGCGCCATTCAACCCATCCAGCGCATCCGACAACGGCACGAAGCGCGCCGCCATCTCGGCCAGGGTCTCCGGTTGCTGCCGGGCCCAGGCGTCCAGCGCCTGGCGGGTGGCCTGGGGGTCGTTCGCCAGGCAAGCGCGCTTGAGGTCATCCAGCAAGGTGCGCGGGCTCGGCCCGTTCTGCGCCGCACGCAGCACCGCCGGTTGCGAGCGGGCGCGCCACCACAGGGCGAAGCCCAGTACGGTGGAAAGGGCGAACAGCAGAGTCGCCAATTGCCAAGGCCACAGCGCGCTGCTGGCGCTGCTGTTATCGCCCACCGGGCTGTCGGCACTCAATGCCGGGTTGTCTTGCACGTTCAGCGTACGCGCCGGCAGGCTGCTGTGCTCCAGGTGATCTTCACGGGTGTTCCACCACGCCACTTCCAGCGCCGGCAGGGCCAACGTGCCGGCATGTGTGGGCACCAGTGCTTCGCGTTCCTCGCGGTTGGCGGTCATGCCGCGTTCGTTGATTTCGTTGCGCAGCAGCGGCTGGTCGGGGTAGCGGCGCAGGCCGGTGATCTCGGTGGCGGGTAACGGCGGCAACTGGGTGCTGGAAAGGCCTTCGGCGCGCAAGGTGATGTTGCGCGTCAGCGAGTCGCCAATCTGTACCTGCTGGTTGCCGGGGTCGGGGTTCCAGTGCTCTTCCAGTGTCAGGCTACGCGCCGGCAACCACGGCACACCCGCAGGCCAGGCGGCGGGAATCGGGCGTACCGCCAGCCGCAGCGGCAGCGAGCTGACCTGTACCTGGTGCCCGGCACGGGCCGTGCCATTGGCTTGCGGGGTTTCGTCGCTGCTGGCTGCGGCGGTGGCGCTGAACGTCAGTGGCGGGATCTCGAGCGTGCCACTTTGCTGGGGGTACACGGCATAGCGGGTTTCGATCACGCCGTGGCGCACGCCATTGATTTCCTTTTCATAGGTGCGCGATTCGCCGAGCGGTTCGACCTTGGCGCCTTCCAGCTGCAGCGGGCTCAGGCTGCTGTCGTCATAGAGCGCCACCGAGTGATAGATGCGCAAGGTGAGCACAGCCTGCGCCTGCACGTAGACGTCGGGGCTGTCGAGGGTGGCCTCGATGAACACCTGTGAAGTGTCCTGGCGGCTGGCATCGGCCTGCAGCACTTGCAGGTCGATGGCCTGACTGCGTGACTGACCCAGCTGCAGCTCGGGGATACGCAGGCTGCCGCTGCGCCGCGGCAGCAAGGTGATGATCCAGCGGGTGCTGGCGCGGGTTTCACCGTCGAGGGTATGCAGGCTGTTCAGCTGGCGCGTGCCGCGCACCTCGAAGTCGCCTTCCAGGGCGCGCAGGTCGGGCTTGCCGAACTGGGTGACGTCCTGGCTTTCCAGGGTCAGTTCCAGGCTTTCGCCAGCCTGCAGGCGGGTGCGGTCGACGCTGGCCTGCAGCAGGGGTTCAGCCTGGGCCAGGGTGGCCCACAGCAGGGAGAGGAGCAAGACGCCGAAGCGACTCATCGTGGGGTTTCCTGTTGCAGTTGCTGTTCGTACCAGAATTTGCGCCGCAGCAGCTCCGCCGGGTTATCGGGGATCTCCCGCAGCCATTGTTCCAGGGCTTGGCGCTGTTCGGCGTCGAGGCTGGTCGACACCGGGCGCTGGGGCGGCTGGATGACGCCCTCATCGGCACCCGGCTGGTTACCCGGTGCGCCCTGGCTGTTGCTGCTGCTTTCGCCTGGCTGCTCGGCGCTGGCTTGTTCATCACCGCTGGGGGTGCCCTGGGCGGCGCTGCTGGCCGAACTGCTGTTGCCTTCGGTGTCGCTGCCGGGCGTGCCTTGGGCATCGTTACCGGGCGGTTGTTCCTCGGCCTTGGCCTGGCGCTGTTGCAGCAGCTGTTGCACCAATGCCTGGTTGTCCAGTGCCACTTGCAGATCGGGTTGGCGCTCCAGCGCCTGCTCGTAGGCGTCCAGGGCCGCTTCCAGCTCACCGGCACGGGCCAGTGCATTGCCTCGATTGTAGTGGTCGGCGGCCGTGTCGCCTTGGGAAAATGCCTCGGCCGCACCCGCGTAGTCGCCCGCCTGGTACAGCGCCAGGCCGCGCCACTGCGTGTCCTGGAAGTGCCGAGCCGCGCTGGCTGGGCGGTTCAGCTCGAGCAGGCGTTGGCCTTGCTGGTCGGGGCGCAGCCACAGGTCATCGAGCTCGAAAGCCTGGCTGGGCTGGGGCAGGGCCAGCAGCAACGGCAGGCAGAACAGCCAACCGCGCCGGCCGGCACACGCGGCCAGCAGCAGCAGCGGAATCAGCAACCAGTAGCCCTGGTCGGCCCAGCTGTCCAGCTGCAGGGTCTGGCCGTCGTTGCGCCCGGCCCGCGGCTGGTCGAACAGGCCCAGGCCGCGCAGGTCCAGGTCGTCGATACGCGCATGCCGGTAGCGCCCGCCGGTGCCGTTGATGAAACCCTTGAGGCTGGCGTTGTCCAGGCGGGGCACCAGAATGCCGCCTTGGTCATCCTTGAGGTATTCGCCATTGGCCTGGCGCACCGGGGCACCGTCACGGCTACCGATACCCAGCATCAGCAGGCTTGGGCCCTGCCGGCCAAGGGCCTGGGCGATGCCCTGGCGCTCCGGGGCGCTGAGCGACGACCCGATCAGCAGCAGGCGGCCCTGGCCGAGCCCGCTCTGGGCCAGCAGGGCCAGGCCCTTCTGCACGGCCAGGTCGGCGCGCTGGCCGGGCTTGGGCATGATCGACGGGTCGATGGCCTCCAGCAGGTTGCGCGTGGTGGCCAGGTCATCGGACAGCGGCACCAGGGTGTGTGCGGAGCCGGCATAGACCACCAGCGCCGTCTGGCTGTCGCGGCGGTGCTCCAGCAGGTCGAGGATTTTGCGCCGGGCCTGTTCCAGGCGATTGGGCGGGCTGTCCTCGGCGAGCATCTGCGGGGTCAGCTCCAGCAATATCACCAGCGGGTCGGCCGGGCGCTGGCGGTTTTCTTCCACCCGCTGCCAACTGGGCCCGAGCAGGGCCAGGATCACCAATAGCCAGGCCAACCCCAGCGCCACCCACGGCAGTTTGCTGGTGTTGCCGTTGCCGCCGCCCAGCAGCACAGCGTGGAATGCCGGCGGCAGGATCAGCTGCCAGCGCCCGGCGCGTTTGCGCCGATGCCACAGCTTGTACAGCAGCCAGCCAAGCAAGGGCACGGCCAGCAGCCACAGCGGGCGCAACCATTGCGGCCACAGGTCGATCATCGCCGCCTCCTCAAGCGCAAGCGCTTCAGGCGTTGGCGCCATTCCGGGTGTGGCTGCAAGAAGCGCGGCTTGCGCAGCAGGCGCTGCATCAGGTTGTCGGGCCATTGCACGGCCACCACCAGCAGCACGCTCAGCAGCAGCGCCAGGGCCAACGGCCAGGCGTACAGGGCTTGGGCGGTGCGGGCCTGGGTCGGTTGCTGGGCCACCGGTTCGAGTTGGTCGAGGGTGTCGCCAATAGCGTCCAGTTCGGCACCGTCATGCGCGCGGAAGTAGGCACCGTGGGTGATTTCGCCGATTTCCCTGAGTGCGGCTTCGTCCAGGTCCAGGCTCGGGTTGAGGCCGAGCAGGCCTGGGGTGCCACTGGCTTCGGGGTTCGCGCCAATGCCGATGGTGTAGATGCGCACGCCTTCCTGGGCTGCCAGGCGGGCTGCCGTCAGCGGGTGGATCTGCCCGCCATTGTTGGCACCGTCGGTAATCAGTACCAGTACCCGGCTTTGCGCCGGGCGCTGGCGCAGGCGTTTCACCGCCAGGCCAATGGCGTCGCCGATGGCCGTATTCTTGCCGGCGATGCCGATTTGCGCTTCGTCGAGGAAGGTGCGCACGGTACGCCGGTCGAACGTGAGCGGGGCCTGCAGGTAGGCCTGGCTGCCGAACAGGATCAGGCCCACGCGATCGCCTTCACGGTCCTGCAGGAAGTCGCCGAGCAGGGCCTTGACCAGGTCGAGGCGGCTGATGTCTTCGTTTTTCCACTGCATGTCCGGGAAGTCCATCGACCCGGACACGTCCACCGCCACCAGCAGGTCGCGGCCGCTGGCCGCCACTGGCACCGGGTCACCGAGCCATTGCGGGCGCGCGGCAGCGCACAGCAGCAACAGCCAGATGACCACGAATGGCCCTTGCTGGCGCCAGGTGGGCAGGTTCAGCCGCGCGCGCCGCCCGGCCAGGCCTTCCAGTTCGTTGAGGAAGCCAACCTTGAGTACCGGTTCGCCGCTGTCGGCGGCGGGCAGCAGCAGGCGCGCCAGCCACGGCAGCGGCAACAGGGCAAAGACCCACGGCCAGGCCAGTTCAAACATGCTTGCGGATCCAGGTTTCGACGGCTTGGCTCAGCCCGGCGATGGCCTTGTCGTCGAGTTTGCACTCGGGTTTATAGGCGCCTTCGACCAGCACCATCCAGCGTGTGAGGCCGGCTGCGGGGCAGCGGTTGTCGAGAAATGCCAGCCACTGGCGGCCGTTGAGGGTATGGCTGTTGGCGCCCGGGTAGTGGCTGCGGCACAGGCGCTTGAGCAGGGCGTTGATCTGTTGCAGCCAGGCGCCGGCGGGGGCGCCGTCGTAGGGGCGTGGCAGGCGTGCCAGCTCGGCCAGCGCTTCTACCCGCACCGGGTCCAGCGGTTGCTCGGCGCGTACGACACGGCGCTTGCGCGGGCGCCAGTGCCGCAGCCGCCACAGGCCCCAGCCCAGCACTGGCAGGATGACCAGCAATGCCCACCAGCCGGGTGCTGGCGGCCACAGGCCGATGGGCGCCGGTTCGATCAGCGGTTGCAACTGATCGAGCGGGTTCATGACGCGCTCCGCGGGCGCTGTGCGCTCAGGTATTCGCGCAATTGCTCGATCATTTCACTTTGCGTGCTCAGCGGCATCAGCAGCACCCGCAGCTTTTGCGCCAGCAGCTCCCAGCGCTCGATGCGGGCTTCGGCCTGCTGGCGGTAGGCCTGGCGCAGGTTGGCGTCGAGGGTGTCGAGCTCCAGCTGCGCGCTGCGTTGGGCAAAACGCAGCAGGCCAGCGGCCGGCAGGGCATGGTCGAGTGGGTCGGACACCGGCAGCAGCAGCAGGTCGCAATGCCGGGACAGCATGGCCAGGTGCTGCTCCACCTGAGCGCTGAGCGAACGCTCGTCGCAGATCACGATGGCCAGGCTGCCCGGGCGCAGCACTTCGCGGGCGCGGCGCAGGGCCAGGCCAAGGCTGTCGGCCCCGGCAACCGCCTCGGTGTGCAGCGCCTGGTTGACCTTGGCCATGCGGTTGAGCAACTGCAGCAGGCTCTGTTTGCTGCGCCGGGGCTTGATTTCGTGGTGCTCGTTGTCGCCGAACACCAGGCCGCCGATGCGGTCGTTATGGGCCAGCGCGGCCCAGCCGAACAAGGCGGCGGCCTGGGCCGCGAGCACCGACTTGAACATCAGGCCCGAGCCGAAGAACAGCCGCTGGCTCTGCTCGACCAGGATGAAGATAGGCCGTTCGCGTTCTTCGTGGAACAGCTTGGTGTGGGGCTCCTGGGTGCGTGCGGTCACCCGCCAGTCGATGTTGCGCACGTCGTCGCCGGCCTGGTACACGCGCACCTGGTCGAAGTCCACACCGCGCCCGCGCAGCTTGGAATGGTGCAGGCCGACCAGCGGGCTGCGTTGGCCGGGCTTGGAAAACAGCTGGATTTCGCGCACGCGGTGGCGCATGTCGATCAGCTCGGCGAGGCCGATGCGGATGCCAGGTTCGGCCAGGTGCGCATTGGGCATGGGGTCAGGCAACGGCGACGACGTCGAGGATGCGCTGGACCACGCGGTCCTGGTCGATCCCCGCGGCCTCGGCTTCGAAGGAGAGGATGATGCGGTGGCGCAGTACGTCGAACAGCACCGCCTGGATGTCTTCGGGGCTGACGAAGTCGCGCCCGGCCAGCCAGGCGTGGGCACGTGCGCAGCGGTCCAGCGAAATGGAACCGCGCGGGCTGGCGCCGTAGGCGATCCAGTCGGCCAGCTCGGTATCGAATTTGGCCGGGGTGCGGGTGGCCATGACCAGCTGCACCAGGTACTCCTCGACGGCATCGGCCATGTACAGGTTGAGGATTTCCTTGCGCGCGGCAAAGATCGCCTGCTGGCTGACCCGCCGTTCGGGTTTCACTTCGCCGCCCAGCGCTTCGCCGCGGGCCTGTGCCAGGATACGCCGCTCGACCGCGGCGTCCGGGAAGCCGATTTTCACGTGCATCAGGAAGCGGTCGAGCTGGGCTTCGGGCAGCGGGTAGGTGCCTTCCTGCTCGATCGGGTTCTGCGTGGCCATGACCAGGAACAGGGGCGACAGGTCGTAGGTGCTGCGGCCCACACTGACCTGGCGCTCGGCCATGGCCTCGAGCAGTGCCGACTGGACCTTGGCCGGTGCACGGTTGATTTCGTCGGCCAGCACCAGGTTATGGAAGATCGGCCCCTGCTGGAACACGAAACTGCCGGTTTCCGGGCGGTAGATTTCCGTGCCGGTGATGTCGGCCGGAAGCAGGTCGGGGGTGAACTGGATGCGGTGGAACTGCGCTTCGATGCCCTCGGCCAACTCCTTGATGGCCTTGGTCTTGGCCAGCCCGGGCGCCCCTTCGACCAACATGTGGCCGTCTGCCAGCAGCACGATCAACAGCCGCTCGACCAGTTTCTCCTGGCCTAGGATCTGGGTTGAAAGAAAGGTGCGCAGCGCGATCAGCGCTTCACGGTGTTCCATCGGCGACGGTTCCTGGTAGGGGGCCGGAGGCGGCTGACGGCAGCTGCCCTGGCAAGGGCTGATACTTTAATCCATCCGGGGGGGCGGCGACTAATGGCACGGGGTTAAATTTATCGCTGCAGCGGGCCTGGGTATGGAAAACTCTCACGAAGGCTTGGCGATTGCCTGATGTTGCCTGACGGCGTACTGGCGCCTGCTTGTGCTTTTGGGTCAAGCACAAGGCACGAAGATGGTAGCGAGCAACGGCGGTACGCCGACCCCTCGACGGGTAACCCTGCGTTTTGGGGTGTTCTTCGATGGCACCGGTAACAATCAGCACAACGCCACGGCATTGGCGGGGCACGGCGGCAGTTATGCCAATGCGCTGAGCAACGTAGCCCTGCTGCATGCGTTGTACCCGGCGCAAGCGGCCGATGGCGAGGCGCGCCAGGTCTTTTTCAAATGCTACATGGAAGGCATCGGCACCTTGGCCGGTGAAACCGACCCGGTGTATGCCTCTGCCACCGGGCGTGGCCGCACGGGCGTGGAAGCCCGGGTGGCCGAGGCGTTGCAGGCGATTGCCGGGCAACTGCAGGGTTGGTGCCAGGCGCACCCGCAGTGGGTGCCGGCACGCCTGGAGTTCGACTTGTTCGGCTTCAGCCGTGGCGCGGCGGCGGTACGCCACCTGGCCAACCTGTTGCACGACGGTGCCGGGGGATTGTTGCCGGTGGCGTGTGACATCGCGATCAACTTCATGGGCTTGTTCGACACGGTGGCCGCGATCATCGCGCCGTTGCAGGGCGACTTCGACCCCGCCGATGAGCGCCACGGTGGCTTGCGCCTGGGCCTGGAGGCGGGTATTGCCCGGCAGGTGGTACAACTGGTCGCGCGGGATGAGCGGCGGCATAACTTCCCGCTGGTGAGCAGTGGGCACGACATAGTGCTGCCGGGTGTGCACTCGAATATCGGTGGCGGCTACCCGGAAACCACATGGGAACAGGTGCTGTTGTGCAAACCGCAATCCCAGCGCGTGCCGGTGGCGACCCCTGCCGGGCAGTGCCGCGTGCATGCCGTGATGCAGGGCCTGCTGGCGACGGATTTTGCCGACATGGGGGAACCCCGGCCACGGGTGATCACCTGGGAGGAGCCGATCGCTGGCGGCCACCCGCGTGAAGCAGAGAAGCAAGTCTACGCAGCGGTAGCCCGCGAGCGGGAGGTGGCCGGGCACCTGTCGCGTGTCTACCTGAGCGTGATGCGCGAGCTGGCGGTACGGGCTGGTGTGCCGTTTGCGCCGTTGGGCGGCCAGGCGGAGCACCGTTTGCCTGCTGAATTGCAGGTGATCAGCGCAAAATTGCATGGCTTCGCCTTGGGCGAAACCGGGCAATTGGCGCTGAGCGAGCAAGAGCAGCGCTTATTGCGCGACAAGTATGTGCACGCTTCGGCGAACTGGAACGCGCTGAAAGGGTTGCGTAACAGCGTGCTGGATGTGTTGTTTGTCAACCGGCCAGGGGGGGCGGGGCGGGTGGTGCATGGGAACCCGGTGGGGTGAATGTGTCTGGGGTGGCAGGGGTTCGCCACCCCATTCATTCATCGCTGCGCGTTCCTGCGTTTTCGAGCCATATACCCCTCCTGCGCCACGGTCAGCATCACCGTCAGCACCATGAACGCTACCGAAGCAACGAAAATGCCGTTTGGCAGCCCCCGGTCGAGCATCCAGCCGAACGCCACTGGCCCGACGGCGCCGCCGATGTTGAACCCGGTCGAGACCAGCCCGAAGGTCTTGCCTTCGGCACCCTTGGGCGCGGCCGCTTTTACCAGCATATCCCGCGACGGGGCGATCATTCCGGTCAGCAGGCCGATGCTGCCCAGTACCACCACCAATGCCCATTCGCGCAGCACACCCAAGGCCACCACGGCGGTCAGCACAGCGGCCAGGGCGAAAGCCAGCGCCGCCACCAGGCCATGCCGGCGGGTACGGTCGGCCAGGGCACCGCCACACAGCACCCCTGCGGCGCTGCAGAGCAAGAAGGCGGTAAGCGCGGTATTGGCCCAGGCCAAGGTCAGGCCTTGGCCTTGCACCAGTGCGGCAACGGAGAATTTCTCGATGGCACTGGTGCTCAGGTTGAGCAATATGAACAGCACTGTCAGCACGCCGATCATGGGGGTGAACAAGCGCACTCGTACGTTTGCCGGCGGCGCGCCGGCATTGCCCGGGTTGCCCATCTCCGTTACCCGGTACACCCCGCTGCCTGGCAGCGATATCAATAGCAGCGCAGCAGCGCCGAACACTGCGCCCGTCGCCAGGGCTGCCCGTGTGCCCAACACGGCAGCGATACCGAGGAATATTGCCGGGGTTACCGCCGAGCCCAGGAAGCCGGCGAAGGTATGAATGGAGAATGACCGCCCCAGCCGGTCTGGCTCGATACCCTTGGCCAGCAGCGCATAGTCGGCCGGGTGGTACACCCCATTGGCCAGGCCGGCCAGCGCCATGCTCACCAGCAACACCGCATGGCCGGGGCTGGCGGCCAGCAGCAGGAAACTGAGGCTGCCCAGCAGCAGCCCGGCCTTGAGCACCTTGCGCGCGCCAAAGTGGTCGACGGCGTGACCCAGTGGGGCCTGCACCAGGGCAGAGACGATATTGAACACCGCCAAGGCCACGCCGAGTTCGACGTAACCGACCCCCAGTAGGGAGGGCAGCACTGGCAGCAGTGCCGGGATCAGCATGATGTGCACATGGCTGACGAAATGTACGGCGGCAACCTGGGTCAGCAGCTTGGGGGCAGCAACGTAGCGCATGTCGGGACCTGTAGACAGCGTGCGCGCCTGGCGCACGGCAAGGGGATGGAATGCCCGCTTGGCGGGTGTCGCTGCGCAGCACCCGAAGGCGGCCATGCAAACGCCGGCAGCGATCCCGCCACCCAGCGCGTTGCCTGTTGCGCGGGTAACCCGCGCTTACAGGGCTGCGCTGTCGAGGGTCAGGCAGCCAGTTCGGTCAGCAGGTTTTTCAGATAGTCGCTGCCTTGCGCATCCAGCGCCTGCAACGGCAGGCGGGGCGCGCCGACATCCTGGCCCAGCAGCTTCAGGCCGGCCTTGATGGTGGTGGGCAGGCCGCGGCGGGTGATGTATTCCAGCAGTTCGTACTGGCGGTAGAACAGCGTGCGGGCTTCGGCCAGTTGGCCTTGCTGCACGGCGTCCCACAATGCCAGGTTCAATGCCGGGATCAGGTTGGGCGCGGCGGTGCACCAGCCGCTCGCGCCTGCCACCAGGGCCTCCAGGGTCAGCGGGTTGCAACCGTTGTAGAACGCCACCTGGCCCTTGCTGGCCTGGAACAGGCGGTGCATGCGCTGAATGTCACCGGTGCTTTCCTTGACCATGGTCACATTCGGCACCTCGGCGAGGATGCGCAGGATCAGTTCCACCGACAGGTCGGTGCCGCTGGTGCCCGGGTTGTTGTAAAGCATGATCGGGATGTCGATGGCGGCGCCGACGGCCTTGTAGTGGGCCACCACTTCGGCTTCGGTGAGTTTCCAGTACGAAACGGGCAGCACCATGACCGCCGTGGCCCCGCATGCCTGCGCCAGGCGCGCACGCTCCACGGTGCGTGCGGTGGTCAGGTCGGAGACGCTGACCACGCTGGGTACGCGCCCGGCGATGCGCGCCTGGCTGAAGCGCACCACGCTTTCCCATTCGCTGTCGCTCAGGTAGGCGCCTTCGCCGGTGCTGCCCAGCGGCGCGATGGCGTGCACGCCGTGCTTGATCAATTGGTCGATGGACGTGCCCAAAGCCTCCAGGTCGAGTGTGCCGTCTGCCGAGAAGGGAGTGATGGTGTAGCCGATGACGCCGCGAATTACAGGTGTAGACATGACCAGGCACCTTTGCCGTTGTTGAGGGAAGAGTACAGCTTCGAGTCAGGCCAGGCAGTCGCCGTGGGCCCGCAAGGCACGCCGCGCGTAATAGCTGAACGCGGCGCCATGACGCTTAGGGGTGGAGATCCAGTCGTGGGCTTCCTTGCCCAGGGCTTCGGGGATGGGGCGGATGTCACCGGCCCCCATGGCCAGCAGCTGCATCCTGGCGGCCCGCTCGAACAGCAGGGCAAGCACGCAGGCTTCTTCGATCGAGCCGCCAGCGATCAGCAGGCCATGGTGTGAAAGCAGGATCGCGCGCTTGTCGCCGATGGCCGCCGCGATGATTTCGCCTTCTTCATTGCCTACCGGCACACCAGGCCAGTCCTTGAGGAAGGCGCAATCGTCGAACAGCGGGCACAGGTCCATGTGCGAGATGGCCAGCGGTACCTCCAGCATCGACAGGGCGGCGCTGTGCAGCGGGTGGGTGTGGATGATGCAGTTGACGTCAGGCCGGGCGCGGTAGAGCCAGCTGTGGAAACGGTTGGCCGGGTTGGCCATGCCACGGCCTTGCAGCACGGTCAGGTCTTCGTCCACCACCAGCAGGTTGGAGGCGGCGATTTCGTCGAAGCCCAGGCCCAGTTGCTGGGTGTAATAGGTGCCAGGCTCTTGGGCGCGGGCGGTGATCTGCCCGGCCAGCCCCGAGTCGTGGCCGCCGTCGAACAGGATGCGGCAGGTGAGGGCCAGCTTTTGCCGGGTACTGTAGGTGTTGTCGGCCAGGGCCGTCAGCATCTGCTGCTGGGCGTGCTTGACCAGTTGGTCCTTGGGGGCGTGCATGGTGGTCGTCATAGGCGGTACCTGCAGGAAAGGGCGGTGAATTGCTGAGCGACACAGGGAGGTCGCCAGGACACACGGCGATCATAATGACACCTTGTGTCATTATCAAGCAGGGAATGACACAATTAGCCTGCAGTGGGGCTCCAGAGGTGGCGGGCCGGGCGGCAAGGAGGTGCGCGAGGGGGCGTTGGCAAAGCGCGCGGCGCAGGCGCTTACACCGGCCGGGCCGGTGTTCGCAGCTGGCGCCGCGGCAAAAAGGCGCGCGTTACGCGCCTATGCAGCGCGAAGCGGGCAGCGGGGCCGGGTGCGCGTGCTGGTATTGCCGGAAGGCCTCGGCAATGGCATTGATCAGCGGCGCGTCGCTGAGCGGGTTCAAGGCCGGGAAGCGCTTGCCGTTGCAGATGCCCTGGTAGGTCAGCACAGCCTCGACGCTGTGATCATGGTCCAGGTACACCTGCCTGATCGCCTGGGCGTCCAGGTTCTTCGCATCGTCGCAGCGCAGGGCGTGGTGAATGGCCAATGCCGCGCCAAAGGCCAGGGCCGGGGTGTCGATGCCGTGCCTGCCGGCCAGCTCGATGCTGCTGAGGATACGTTCATTGCGCTGCAGTTTGCGCAGCGGGTCGCGGCCGACGCGGGCGCACGGGTCCTTGAACGAGGTTTTGCAGCGCGCCAGAAAGGCGTCGGCGAACCGGCTGATCACCTCGCTCATTTGCGGGTACTCCGCTTCCAGGGCGGGCGCCACTTCCTGGCGTATCAGCCGCTCGGCCAGGGCATTGACGCGGGCGTCGCCCATGCCCTGGCCCACCCAGGCATGGCCCAGCAGGCTGGCGTACCAGGCAATGATCGCGTGCGGGCCGTTCCACAGGCGGTTCTTGATGACCTGGATCTGGGCAATGTCCGGCACCGTGTGCACTTGGCGCAGGCGTTCGAGCAGGTCGCTGCCGCGCTCGACATACAACGGCATGTCGGCTTCGCTGTTGAACAGCACCAGGTGCAGTTGACTCATGGCGCTGCTGGGCTGCGCAAAGGGCCTGAAATGCCCGAGCAATCGCTCGTATTCAGCCGGCGGCGCCGAGGCACTGCGGGGTGCGGCAGGCTCTTCTTCCAGGCTGTTGCGAAACATCTGCGACTTGATCCGCAATTGCCGCACCAGCGCATCGTTGCTCAGCTTGGAAACGATGCGGCTGACTACCGTTTCCGCGAAATGGGTCTTGAGCATTACCTGCTCGCAGATTGCCGGCGGGCACAATGTCGCCAGCTCGGCTTGCACATGCCGGCGCACGAACGCGCCGCCACCCACCTTGTTCAGCACGATCAGCAACGTCAGCTCGCGGCCGCGGCGCTCGAAGCGCTGCAGCAGGCCTTGGGCAATTACCCTGGCCTGGTTGCGAATGGCCTGTTCAGGCAGGCTCAGGCCGATGATCTCGGCGTCGTTGTACATGGCGATCACCGCCTGTTCGTCGTCCAGGTCGATCATGCGCACATTGTCGATGGTCTGGTCGAACGAGGTGCTGCCATAGCGCACGCTGTAGCTGCCGAAGGCACTCACGCTCTCGCGCAGCATGCGTGAGCGGGTAGCGGCGATGATTTCGCAGGGCCGGGTGTAGCCGTCCCAATGGGAAAACACCTGGGTCAGGTAGCCGCCGCCGATGGCGCCAAAGCCATGAATACCGACACGGAACTGGTTCAACGACGCCGGGAAGGGTTCGCTGAGCGCGGGCATGCCCAGCTCGGGCACGCATGCATTCAGGTCGGCAAGGAACTCCGGCATGCTGTGGTAAGCCTTGAGTGCGCCGGCCTTGATGTCGGCGGCAGGTGGCTTGATGTCTTCGATCAGAATCGCCTGGCCCTCGGCACGCATGGCCGACAGCATGCCGTTTTCCGAATCCTCGACCATGAAGCACTGCGCTGGCGTGCAGTTGAGTGCGCGGGCGGCCTTCAGGAAAATCTCCGGGTGGGGTTTGCCCTGGCTGACTTCATCGCCACACACCGTGATGTCGAAGTACTTCAGCACATTGGCGTTGATCAGGTATTCCTCGGCGATGGCGCGGCGGCTGGAGGTGGCCACGGCCATGGTCAAGCCGGCCTTGCGCAGGCGCTCCAGCACCTCCAGCAGGCCGGGCTTGATCGGCACACCGTGATTGCGCACGTACTCCAGCTCCAGTTCATCGGCGCGCTGGCGGATGGCGGCATAGGGGAAGTCTTCGCCGTTATGCGCCTTGGCCAAGGCTTCGGCTTTTTTCGCGCTCAGGCCCAGAGAGCCGAGCAGTGTGTGCTCGCCCAGCGGTTTGCCGAAGATTTCCAGCGACGCTTGCTTGAGGGTCTTGAAGCGCAGGCGTTCGGTGTCGAAGAGGGTGCCATCCATATCGAAGATAGCGCTGAAGATGCGTTTGCCGTGAAAGAAAAGCATGGGTTGTTGCCCCTTGTCGGTGGGTCGGACATCCCGCCTGCAACAGGCGAGCATGGCGTGCGAGCTGCAGCAATGGCAGTCAGGTAGGGGGCACGCGGTCGACAGGAGGGCGCTGGGGGGTAACGCAGATGTAGGGGGGGATGGAGCGGGGGGTACACAGCAGGTTGGCGAACCTGGAAGCGAGGCGGGCGGCACGTTTGGCCTTGAGGTCACGCCCACTGGCTGCAGTCGGTTTTGCAGGCAGTGGGCGCAAATAGCGATGGATACGTGTGATTCCGAGCATGAGGTACTGTGAGTCCTTTTTCGACTTTGGTAATCCTTTTTCAGCCTTGCACGTATGCGCCGCGACATGCAAGGCTTGGCCTTTCGCTCGTCTTGCACAACCAGGTGAACCGCCATGACCCAAGCTACCGACCAGGCCTTCTACGACCGTGCCGATGCGCACATAGAACTGGCCAACCAGCAGATCGACAGGGTCGAGGACCTGGGCAAGGTTAGCGCCTCGCTGACCTTCGGTGCCGCGCGCTTCAGCGCCTGGATGAGCGCCCGCAGTTTCAAGAGCGGCGCCGAACTGGGCGCTGCGCGGGACGAGATCCTGAAATACTTCTGCGAGCAGTACCGGATGATGCTCGAAGATAACCTGGACGAGCATATCAAGCATTTTGACCAGTACATGTTGGGCAAGAATGACTAACACCGCAGGTCGCTCGCCCCAGCCTCTTCAGCGCTCTCTGGCCAACAACTGCCAGCCCTGATGCGATCCCTGTGGGAGCGGGCAAGCCCGCGAAGAAGCCAGCGCGCTGCATGGCACAGGCTGAGCCGGTGTTCGCGGGCCCGCTCACACAGGTATTGCACCTTTGTCTTGCCTACAATATCGCCAGCCGGTAATGGCGTGGGCCGGACGCCATGTCCGGCCCTGAACCGCCTGTTGCGCCTTGGGTCAACGGCGCAGCAGGCGAGAAATCACCAGTGTGACGGCGGCGGTGATGGCCAGTGCGGCGATAGGCTTTTCCTTGACGAACGAAGTCACCGTGTCCACGGCATCACCATAGGTCTTGGTCACCTGGCCTGCCGCCTGACGCGCATCGCCTTCGGCTTCCAGCGCCGGGTCTTCGACCAGCCGGCCTACAGCGCTCTGCGCCTTGCCTGCAAGGTTCTCGGCAACACCTTCGATCTGTTCGCGTTTCATGATGGCTATATTCCTTCCTGTAAGCGGCTTTGGGTTGATAGCACAGGGTTAGGGAGGTGAAGGGCGGCAATGGTTCCAACTACTCATCACCTTCAAGCCACACGCCCCTGCAAGGAATCGCACGTGGCGTGAGTGGACGAGGCTAGCGCGCCTTCTTTTCCAGAATCCGCGCGCCGCTCCCTTCCTTGGCCAGCACATCCCCGGGGTTGCGCAGGGGGCAGTCCTGCAGTGACAGGCAGCCGCAGCCAATACAGTTGTCGAGGCTGTCGCGCAGCGCCTCCAGAGTACGGATGCGTGCATTCAGGTCTTCGCGCCAGGCGCTCGACATTTCGCCCCACTGCGCCGCGGTCAGCTTGCTGTTGGGCGCATAGCGGCTCAATGCCTGGCGGATTTCCTCCAGTGCGATACCGGTGCGCTGTGCCACCTTGATGATCGCCAGGGTGCGCAGTACCAGCGAAGGGTAGCGGCGCTGGTTGCCCGCCGTACGAACGCTGGCGATCAGCCCCTTGGCTTCATAAAAGTGCAGCGCTGACACTGCCACACCGCTGCGCTTGGCGACTTCGCCCACTGTAAGCATCCGCGTGTTGTCTGCTGCCATGCCTGTCGACCTTGCCTTGGGTTGAGCGCTGTAAGGGCGCCTTGAATTGTGAAACGGCTTACCCCGCTGCGCGATCCCGGCGCAACTGGGTAACCAGGGTAAAACGGTCATGCGGGTGGATCGTCTCGGCCACGGCCATCAGGTCGCCGTTCTCTTCGCGGTAGTGGCGAATGATCTGCAACCCCGCCGAACCCACCTGCGCCTTCAGCGCGAGGGCCAGCTCGGCCGTCAGCGCTACCGCCCGTACTTGCTGGTCGATCACCGCGATCGCGCGGCCGTAATGCTGCTCGATCAGCCTGGCAATCGGCTGTTCGGGCTGCTCGCGGGCGCGTTCGATGACTTCGCCGTAGTCCCGCTGTGCATAGACCTGGGTGCAGCATAGCGGCGGCGCAGCCTGCGCCACGGCGATGCTCGACAGGCAAAAGTAGTGCTCACCCGGCACCAGCCCCAGCCGTGCCGCCTGGCCCAGGTCGGCAACGAAGTGCTGCACATCGCGGATCTGCCAGCGCTGATCTGGCGCCAGCTGTGCCAGGTCGGCGACGCTGGCCAGCGACTGCGTGTAGCCCCCGCGGGGGCTCCTGGCCTCGACCCGGGTGCCGACGCGCTTGCGTCGCGATACCAGCCCCTGGCCGAGCAACTGGTCGATCGCGGCACGTACCGTGTGCCGGCTCACACCGTAAAGGTCGCACAGCTCGTGCTCGGTTGGCAGCAGGCTGCCCACCGGATACCGGCCATTGGCAATGCCTGCCATCAAGTCCTTGGCCACAGTGGCATAGCGCGTCGGGTTCATACCTGTGTTCTGTCTCGCACCTGTCGTCGGCCGAGAGTGTACCAGCGACGTGTGCCGGGTGGTCGGCGAGCAGGCTGCACCTGGCGGTGCAGCCCAGCATTTACGGGGCCCGCTGACGCTTTTCAGGTGTTCTGCCGGGCCCGCAACAGCATCGCTGCCAGGGCGCACCCGAGCAAGGCCAGGCACGCCAGGTAGAATGCGTCGCTGTAGGCCATCAGGTACGCTTCGCGGCGAATGGTTGCCGCCAACCCCTCCAGCGCCTGTTGCTGCTGCGGCAACCAGCTCTGCACCGTGTGGTTGATGCGTTCCTGCATGCCCGGCTCGAACACACTGACCTGCTCGTGGATGCGTTCGCTGTGGAAACGCTCGCGGGTGGCCACCAGCTGGGTCAACCCGGCCGTCCCTACCGCGCCCCCCAGGTTGCGTAGCATCGAGAACACGGCCGACGCCGACCCGGCTTCACGCTTGTCCAGCCCGGCCACCGCCAGCACCGACAACGCTACCATGATGAACGGCTGGCCGATGCCACGTACCACAGTGGACGGGATGATCACGTTGTCGGCACTGTCGGCGCTCAGGCTTGCCCCCAGCCAGCAACCCAGGGCCATGATCAGGAAACCGCTGGCGACCATGAACTTGGCGCTGGTCCAGCCCATCAGCCGCGGCATCATGGGCGCCAGCAGCAACTGCACCACGCCATAGGCGATCAGTGCTACACCCACGTCGTGGGCGCTGAAGCCCTGCAGTTGCGACAGGTAGTTGGGCACCAGGAACACCAGGCCGAAGGTTGCCGCGCCGAAGATGAACATGGCCACACTGGCGACGCCGAAGTTGTAACGCCCCAGCAAGCGCAAATTGATGAAGGCGCGCTGGCCGCGCAGTTGGGTAACCACGAACACCACCAGGGCAATTCCGGCGATCGCGCTCATGCCAACGATGAACGATGAGCCGAACCAGTCCAGCCTGCCGCCTTCTTCCAGCACGATCTGCAAGCCACCCAGGCCGATCACCATGGCCGCGATGCCCAGCCAGTCGCCTTTGCGCAGCAGCGCGAGTTGCATCGGCCTGGCGTCGATCGACCAGGCGATGGCGAACAGCAGGGCGATACCCGGGAACAGTTGCAGGTAGAAGATCCAGCGCCATGAATAGGCGTCGGTCAGCCAGCCGCCAATCGACGGCCCGGCCGCCTGTGCCACGCTGTTGGCCAGGCTGAACAGCGCCATGCCCATGGCCATCTTGCTGGCTGGCAGCTCGGTAATGATCAACTGGAACGACAGCGGGATCAGCACCGCGCCGGCCGCGCCCTGCACTACGCGCAGGGTGATCATCGTTTCCAGGTTGGGGGCCCACGAGCAGGCCACCGAGGCCAGCAGGAAGATCAGCGAGCCGGTCCACATCACCCGGCGCAGCGAAAACACTTCGACCAGCCACGCGGTCAGCGGGATCATGACGATTTCCGCCACCAGGTAGGCGGTGGAGATCCATGAGCCTTCCTCGAAGCTGGCGCCCAGCGAACCCCGGATTTCCGGCAGCGCGGCGCTGGTGACATGCACGTTCATGCCGGCCATGAAGCAGCCGAACAGGCCGCCGAGCACGGCGACCCAGGCGCGCAACGTGACGGGTTGCTCAGTGGCCATCGGCAACCTCGGCAGGACGGGTGTCGACGATGCTCACCACCGACATGCCCGGCAGCAGCTGCGGGCCTGCGGGCGCTGGGTCGAGCAGGATGCGCACCGGGAAGCGCTGGACGATCTTGGTGAAGTTGCCTGTGGCGTTGTCCGACGGCAGCAGGGCGAAGACATTGCCCGAGGCAGGGGAGAAACTGGCCACACGGCCGTGCAGTGGCTGGCCGGCAAAGCTGTCGACGCGGATTTCCACGGGTTGCCCGGGGCGCATGCGGGCCAGTTGCGTTTCCTTGTAGTTGGCGACCACGTAGGCCTGCTGTACCGGCACCACTGCCAGCAGCGGCTGGCCGGGCACCACGTACTGGCCAGCACGCACGCGGCGTTGGCCCACGATGCCAGCGAGCGGGGCGCGAATCACGGTGTCGTGCTGGTCCTGGCTGGCCAGTTGCCGGCGAGCCTGGGCGTGTGCCAAGGCGGCTGCGCGCTGTTGCAGTACGGCGTCGGCCTGGGTAGAGCGGGCCTTGGCCATGGCCAGTTGAGCGCGTTGTTCGCGCAGCGCGGCCTGGGCCCCTTGCAGCGCCGCTTGTGCCTGGGCCGCCTGGGCGTTGGCGCTTTCCAGGCGCTGCGCGGTGGCCGCTTGATCGCGTACCAGGCCGCGGTAGCGCTGCACGTCCAGGGCAGTGCGTTGGCGTTCGGCGGTGGCGCTGCGCACGGTCGCCTCAGCCTGCTGGATGGCGTGCTGGCGCTGGTTGATGCGCTCGGCCGCCAGCTGTTGGCCAGCCTGTGCGGCGGCCAGTGCTGCCTGGGCCTCGGCCACGCTGGCCTGGGCCTGCTCGACACGCGCGCGGTAGTCCTGGTCTTGCAGCCGTACCAGTACATCGCCGGCCTGGACTGGCTGGGGGGGGGCGCCGCCCCCCCCCGCCACCG
>NZ_AEWE02000005.1:0-203 GCF_000190455.2 Pseudomonas sp. TJI-51 | reverse complement strand
GGTCTGCAGGTAGCGGCCGGTGGTGAGCCAGTAGCTGGCGAAGGCCAGCACCGTGACGGCCGCCAGGCTGCCGCCGGCGATCCACGCCTGGCGGCGGCGGGGTCTGGTGCTGGCTTGCTGTGCTGCTTCGGCGGGGGCGTTCTGTTCTACGGCGGCATTCATTTTCGGTTTCCATTTCTGATGTTGGGGCTGCTGCGCAGCCC
>NZ_AEWE02000049.1:4083-9893 GCF_000190455.2 Pseudomonas sp. TJI-51 | reverse complement strand
AGTTGGCTTGCCGACGATGGTCCGCAAAGCGGCCCCAGGGCCTCAGCCCTTGTTACCGACCAGGCTGTCGACCGCCGGCACGCGCGTGTCGCTCTCCATCTGCGCATCGTGTTCCAACTGGTGGCTGAAACGCTCCAGCGAGGCATTGGCCGGCTGTGAATCGCTGGCAAACACCGGTGGGCTGAGCAGGTACGCCGACAACAACTGGCTCAGGGCCGCCAGGCTGTCGATGTGCGTCCGCTCATAGCCGTGGGTGGCATCGCAGCCGAACGCCACCAGCGCGGTGCGAATGTCGTGCCCGGCCGTTACCGCCGAATGGGCATCACTGAAGTAGTAGCGGAACAGGTCGCGGCGTACCGGCAGGTCGTGGTCGCCGGCCAGTTTCAGCAAGTGCCGCGACAGGTGGTAATCATAGGGCCCCGACGAGTCCTGCATGGCCACGCTCACGGCATGCTCGCTGGAGGCTTGCCCGGGCGCCACCGGGGCAATGTCGATACCGACGAACTCGCTGACGTCCCAAGGCAGGGCACCCGCTGCGCCCGACCCGGTTTCCTCGGTAATGGTGAACAGCGGGTGGCAGTCGATCAGCGGTTGCTGGCCGCTCTCCACCACTGCCTTGAGCGCGGTGAGCAGCGCCGCGACACCGGCCTTGTCGTCCAGGTGACGGGCGCTGATGTGGCCGCTGTCCGTGAACTCGGGCAGTGGGTCGAAGGCCACGAAGTCCCCAATGCTCACCCCCAGCGCCTCGCAATCGGCGCGGGTGGCGCAATAGGCGTCCAGGCGGACTTCCACGTGTTCCCAGCTCACCGGCATCTGGTCGATGGCGGTGTTGAAGGCGTGCCCACTGGCCATCAGCGGCAGTACGCTGCCGCGGAACACGCCGGTGTCGGTGAACACGCTGACCCTGCTGCCCTCGGCGAAGCGGCTGGACCAGCAGCCAACCGGCGCCAGGGCCAGCCGGCCGTTGTCCTGCAGTTGGCGCACGCTGGCGCCGATGGTATCGAGGTGCGCGGATACGGCGCGGTCGGGCGAGGTTTGCCGGCCCTTCAAGGTCGCGCGAATGGTGCCGCGACGGGTCAGCTCGAAGGGGATGCCCAGTTCGTCCAGGCGTTCGGCCACGTAGCGCACGATGGTGTCGGTGAAACCGGTCGGGCTGGGGATGGCCAGCATCTCCAGCAGCACGCGCTTGAGGTATTCGAGATCGGGTTCGGGGTGTCGCTCGGACATGGTTGAATACTCCTTGCTCCTGTGCCGGCCTTTTCGCGAGTGAACCCGCGAAGAGCCCGGCACTGGTTTACGCCAAAGGCCGGCTATGCGGGAACAGCAGGTCGATGAAACGCTCGGCCGTTGGCTGCGGTTCGTGGTTGGCCAAGCCGGCGCGCTCGTTGGCTTCGATGATCACATACTCGGGCTGTTCGGCATCACGGACCATGAAATCCAGCCCGACCACCGGAATTTCCAGCGCCCGGGCAGCGCGCACGGCGGCGTCGGCCAGCACCGGGTGCAGGCGGGCGGTAACGTCTTCCAGGGTGCCGCCGGTGTGCAGGTTGGCGGTGCGCCGCACGGCCAGGCGCTGGCCGGGGGGCAGTACGTCGTCGTAACCCACGCCCGCAGCGCGCAGGGTACGTTCGGTTTCTTCATCCAGCGGGATACGGCTTTCACCCGCCGTAGCGGCCTGGCGACGACGGCTTTGGGCCTCGATCAACTGGCGCACACTGTGCTTGCCGTCACCCAGCACCTGGGCCGGGTGGCGAACGGCCGCTGCCACCACTTCATAGCCGATCACCACGATGCGCAGGTCGAGGCCGGCATGGAAGCTTTCCAGCAACACCCGGCTATCGAACTGGCGGGCATGGCCGACCGCCTGGGTCACGTCGTCGATGCAGGTCAGGTTTACCGCTACGCCCTGGCCTTGTTCGCCGTCAACGGGCTTGACCACCACCGCGCCATGCTCGTCGAGAAAGGCCAGGTTATCGTCGGCATTACCGGCCAATTGTTGCGCCGGCACCTGCAGCCCGGCAGTGCGCAGGGCATGCTGGGTCAGGCGCTTGTCCTGGCACAGCGTCATGGTCACGGCGCTGGTCAGGTCGCTGAGCGACTCTCGGCAGCGGATGCGCCGGCCGCCCAGGCTCAGGGTGAACAGCCCGCCGGCGGCGTCATCCACCTGTACCTCGATGCCGCGGCGCAATGCCTCGTCGACGATGATGCGTGCATAGGGGTTGAGGTCGGCCTGTGGGCCGGGGCCGAGGAACAGTTGCTCGTTGATGCCGTTCTTGCGCTTGACGGCGAAGGTGGGCAGGTTGCGAAAGCCAAGCTTCTGGTACAGGCGCTTGGCCTGGCGGTTGTCGTGCAGCACCGAAAGGTCGAGGTAGGCCAGGCCACGGCTCATGAAGTGCTCGATGAGGTGGCGCACCAGCACTTCACCCACGCCGGGGCGGGTGCAGTGCGGGTCGACTGCCAGGCACCACAGGCTGCTGCCGTTCTCGGGGTCATCGAAAGCCTTGGCATGGTTCAGGCCCATGACGCTGCCGATCACCGCGCCGCTGTCTTCGTCTTCAGCCAGCCAGTAGACCGGGCCGCCCAGGTGCCGAGGGGTAAGCAAGTCGGCATCGACCGGCAGCATGCCGCGCACTTGATACAAGGTGTTGATGGCCTGCCAGTCAGCCGGGTTCTGCGCCCGCCGCACGCGAAAACCGCGAAATACCCGCTGGGCTGGGCGGTAATCGGTGAACCACAGGCGCAGGGTGTCGGATGGGTCGAGGAACAACTGTTGTGGCGCCTGCGCCAGCACCTGCTGCGGTGCTGCCACATACAGCGCGATATCGCGTTCGCCTGGGCACTCGCCTAACAGGTCGTCGGCCAGGTCGGCCGGCTCGGCATAGGTGTGGCCAATCAGCAGCCGGCCCCAGCCGCAGTGCACGGCACGCGGCTGTTGGTGGGGCTGGCTGCCGTCGCCGGCCAGGCGCGCCTGCAGGCGCTCGTAGGACGGCGCCTGGCCACGCAGCAGGCGCTGACCGTAGGCGATTTCGTGGGGTTTCATCGGTCAGAGTCCTTGTTCGCTCAGCCACAGGTTCAATGCTGCCAGTTGCCACAGCTTGGAACCGCGCAGTGGCGTCAATTGGCCGTGCGGGTTGCTAAGCAGGCGGTCGAGCATGGCTGGGTTGAACAGCCCACGGTCCTGGCTGGGGTCGGTCAGCAGCTCGCGTACCCAACCCAGTGTGGCGCCTTCCAGGTGCTTCAGGCCCGGTACCGGGAAGTAGCCCTTCTTGCGGTCGATCACTTCATGCGGGATCACCCGCCGTGCGGCTTGCTTGAGCACCTGTTTACCGCCGTCTGGCAGCTTGAAGCGCGCCGGAATGCGTGCCGACAGCTCTACCAGGCGGTAGTCGAGGAACGGGGTGCGTGCTTCCAGGCCCCAGGCCATGGTCATGTTGTCGACCCGTTTGACGGGGTCGTCGACCAGCATCACGGTGCTGTCCAGGCGCAAGGCCTTGTCCACCGCCTGCGGCGCGCCGGGGCGGGCGAAATGCTCGCGCACGAAATCGCCAGCGGCATCGGTATCCAGCAACCACGGCGCCTGCACAGTATCGCGGTACTCGTCGTGGCTGCGGTCGAAGAAGGCGTTGCGGTATGCCGCGTAGGCATCGTCGGCGCCGTCCACCTGCGGGTACCAGTGGTAGCCGGCGAACAGTTCGTCGGCGCCCTGGCCGCTTTGCACGCCCTTGCAATGCTTGGCCACTTCCCGCGACAGCAGGTAGAAGGCGATGCAGTCGTGGCTGACCATCGGCTCGCTCATGGCGCGGAAGGCGGCAGGCAGCTGGTCGATGATTTCGTGCTCGGCAATGCGCAACTGGTGGTGGCGCGTGCCGTAGTGCCGGGCGATCAGGTCGGAGTACTGGAACTCGTCGCCGCGCTCGCCGCCGGCATCTTCAAAGCCGATGGAGAAGGTCGACAGGTCGTCCACACCGACTTCGCGCAGCAAGCCGACCAGCAGGCTGGAGTCGACACCGCCGGACAGCAGCACGCCCACGTCCACGGCGGCACGCTGGCGGATGGCCACGGCTTCGCGGGTCGCGTCCAGTACGCGGGTGGTCCAGCCTTCCAGGTCCAGCTCACTCTCATCGGCGTTGGGCCCGTATTGCAGTTGCCACCAGGTCTGGCGCTCGATTTCGCCGTGGCGGTCGATACGCATCCAGGTGCCGGGTTCCAGCTTTTGCACGTTCGCCAGCAAGGTGCGCGGTGCCGGCACTACGGCATGGAAGTTGAGGTAGTGGTTGAGCGCCACCGGGTCGAGCATCGGGTCGATGTCGCCGCCCTTGAGCAGCGCTGGCAGGGTCGAGGCAAAACGCAGCCGCTCGCCGTTGCGTGACAGGTACAGCGGCTTGACGCCCAGGCGGTCGCGGGCCAGGAACAGGCGTTGGTTATCGCGTTCCCAGATGGCCAGGGCGAACATGCCGTTGAGTTTCGGCAGTAGCGCCGCACCCCAGGCGTGGTAGCCCTTGAGCAGCACTTCGGTGTCGCCGTCCGACCAGAACTGGTAGCCCAAGGCCTGCAGCTCCTGGCGCAACTCGGGGAAATTGTAGATGGCACCGTTGAATGCCAGGGACAGGCCCAGGGTGTTGTCGACCATGGGCTGCGCCGAGCCGTCGGACAGGTCCATGATTTTCAGGCGGCGGTGGCCGAGGGCTATCGGGCCCTGGCTATGGAAGCCCCAGGCATCCGGGCCGCGTGGGGCCAGGTGATGGGTAATGCGCTCTACCGCCGCCAGGTCGGCTGGGCGTGGCGCTTGGCCGATGGGGGTGAAACGTAACTCTCCTGCTAATCCGCACATAAGTCCTTACCGGTTTTTCCGTTGGGGAGGTGGTGCCCCGGATTAGGGCACCTTAAGGAACTGACCCATGTGCTTTATGAGAGTTTTAGAACAATCTGTTATATGCGGCTGCGGCCTGCGACGCTTTTCTGCCCAATCGCGACACCGGTTTTGCCTTGCAGGAACGGCCCTGTGTGGCGATCGGGCTGCACCGCAGCCCCGGCTCCATCACTTGCCCCGTATCAGCCTGCGCAGGGCGAAGCGGTTAGGATGGCAAGCCTGCGCCACCCCTTGAGGCACCGGCAGCGGCTCCCCGCACACCCACGCCGCCAGCAGTTCCCCACTCAACGGCGCGGTGATCAACCCGCGCGAGCCATGCCCGCTGTTTACATACAGCCCGTCCAGCCAGGGGCAAGGGGCTTGCGGCACCTGCCGCGCATCACGCGCCAGTACCGCGTAGGTGTCGGCAAACGCCTGTGCATCGGCCAGCGGCCCGACAATCGGTAGGTAATCCGGGCTGGTGCAGCGGAATGCGGCCCGCCCTTGCAGGTGCTCAGGGTTCAGCGTTGCCACGCCCAGGCGTTGCGCCAGGTCGGTCGATATCTCGTCCAGCAACGCCAGGTTGCCCTGGTGTTCGGCCACCGTCGGCGCCAGGTTGTCACTGTTGAAATCAAAGCTCGCGCCCAAGGTATGTTCATCACCACGCGGCGGTGCCACGTAGCCCTCGGCGCACACCACGGTGCGAAGTGCCCGGCTGCCGACGGTGGCCGGCAAGCGGGTGATCTGGCCGCGGATGCGCTTGAGCGGCAACCCGGCACAGGCGTCGAAGCGGCGGACCTCGGCGGCTGCAGCCAGAACCACCACCGGTGCGCTGGCCAGCAGGCGCTCGCCGGCCCAGGCCTGCCACTGGTCAGCCACTTTGCGCAGTTCGATGACTTCCTGGTGGGTCACCAGCCGGATACCAGGGTGCTGCAACTGCTGCTGGCACAGGGCAGGCGGG
>NZ_AEWE02000049.1:0-3981 GCF_000190455.2 Pseudomonas sp. TJI-51 | reverse complement strand
TGGGCGACCGCCCCAGCCAGTTTGCCCTGGCGCTCGGCTTCCTTGGCGTCGAACGCCAGTTGCAGCACGCCGCAGGCATCCCAGTCCTGGCCCCGTTGCAGGCGTTCGAGCTGGCGCCGGGTGTAGCCGAAGCCGGACAGGATCAGCTGCGACAACGCCGTGCCATGGGCGGACAGCTTGAGGTACAGCACCCCCTGCGGGTTGCCCGAGGCTTCCTGCGCGGCGGCGGCATGGCGTTCCAGCACGGTCACCTGCCNNGGCCCCCTGCCAGCCACGCCGGGCCAGGCTGGCCGCGCTGGCGCTGCCGGCGAGCCCGGCGCCGATCACCAGCGCCTGGCGCGGGCCCAGCGTGGCGGGCGGGCGTGCATACCAGGGGGCGCCAGGGGCGGGCAGGGCGCCGACGTAGGCGCCGCTCATCACTTCCCACTTTTTGCCGATGCCCGGCACCTTCTTCATGGCAAAGCCCGCTTCGACCAGGCTGCGGCGCACCCAGCCGGTGGTGGTGAAGGTGCCCAGCACTGTCCCTGAGTGGGACAGCCGCGCCAACTGGGCGAACAGCTGCGGGGTCCACATGTCGGGGTTCTTGGCCGGGGCGAAGCCGTCGAGGAACCACACGTCCACCTGTGCATCGAGCTGCGGTAGCTGCTCCAGCACATCGCCGATCAGCAGGGTCAGGGTGACCCGGCCCCCGGCGAAGGTGAACTGCTGAAAGCCGGGGTGCACCGCCACATACTGGGCCAGCAGCGGCTCGGTGTAGGCGGCGAGCTCCGGCCACAGGCGTACGGCGCGGGCCATGTCGGCAGCGCCCAGGGGGTACTTTTCGACACTGACGAAATGCAGGCGTGCACCACTGGGCGCGTGCTGGTCGAACAATTGCCATGCGCAGAAGAAGTTCATGCCGGTGCCAAAGCCGGTCTCGCCGATCACCAGGCTGCTGTGTGCGGGCAGGTTGGCGAAGCGCTCGGCCAGGCGGGTTTGGCCGAGGAACACATGCTTGGTTTCTTCGATGCCTTCGTTGACCGCGAAATAGACGTCGTCGTACTGCCGCGAATGGGGGCGGCCCTGGTCGTCCCAGTCGATCTGGGCGTGCTGGAGAAGGGTGGATTCAGGCATGGCTGGTTCGCTGGAGATGAGTGGCAAGTTGCAAGTTGCAAGTTGCAGGTCGCAAGTGGCTAGAAAAAGCAGATGGTGGCATGGCTTACGTTTTCTTGCGACTTGCGACTTGCGACTTGCGACTTGCAGCTTGCAGCTTGCAGCTTCGAATTCCGCTAGTCTTGGTTATCCATTGAAGGAGCCCATGCATGTTCGAATCCGCCGAAATCGGCCACAGCATCGACAAGGAGGCTTACGACGCCGAGGTGCCCGCGTTGCGCGAGGCCCTGCTCGAAGCCCAGTACGAACTCAAGCAGCAGGCGCGCTTCCCGGTGATCGTGCTGATCAACGGCGTTGAAGGCGCTGGCAAGGGTGAGACGGTAAAGCTGCTGAACGAGTGGATGGACCCGCGCATGATCGATGTGCTGACCTTCGACCAGCAAACCGACGAAGAGCTGGCCCGGCCGCCGGCATGGCGCTACTGGCGGGCCTTGCCGCCGAAGGGGCGGATGGGCGTGTTTTTTGGCAACTGGTACAGCCAGATGCTGCAGGGGCGGGTGCACGGGGTGCTCAAGGATGCCGTGCTCGACCAGGCCATCACCGGTGCCGAACGCCTGGAGCAAATGCTCTGCGACGAAGGTGCGCTGATCATCAAGTTCTGGTTCCACCTGTCCAAGAAGCAGATGAAGGCGCGCCTGAAATCGCTGAAGGACGACCCGTTGCACAGCTGGAAAATCAGCCCCCTGGACTGGCAGCAGTCGAAAACCTACGACCGCTTCGTACGCTTTGGCGAGCGCGTGCTGCGCCGCACCAGCCGCGATTATGCACCGTGGCACATCGTCGAGGGGGTCGACCCCAACTACCGTAGCCTGGCGGTCGGGCGCATCCTGCTGGAAAGCTTGCAGGCCGCACTGGCCAACAACCCCAAGGGCAAGCACCAGGGGAACGTGGCCCCATTGGGGCGTAGCATCGATGACCGCAGCCTGCTGGGGGCGCTGGACTTGAGCGTGCGCCTGGACAAGGCCGATTACCAAGAGCAGCTGGTGACCGAGCAGGCCCGCCTTGCCGGGCTGCTGCGGGACAAGCGGATGCGCCGCCATGCCCTGGTGGCGGTGTTCGAAGGCAACGATGCTGCCGGCAAAGGCGGAGCCATCCGCCGGGTGGCCGCTGCGCTGGACCCGCGCCAATACCGTATCGTGCCGATTGCCGCGCCCACCGAGGAAGAGCGCGCGCAGCCTTACCTGTGGCGCTTCTGGCGGCACATACCGGCGCGGGGCAAGTTCACCATTTTCGACCGCTCCTGGTATGGCCGAGTGCTGGTGGAGCGGGTAGAGGGGTTCTGCACGCCGGCTGACTGGATGCGCGCCTATAGCGAGATCAATGATTTCGAGGAACAGTTGGTGAACGCCGGGGTGGTGTTGGTCAAGTTCTGGCTGGCCATCGACCAGCAGACCCAGCTGGAGCGCTTCGAAGAGCGCGAGCAGATCCCGTTCAAGCGCTACAAGATCACCGAGGATGACTGGCGCAACCGGGACAAATGGGATGACTACGCCCAGGCCGTGGGGGACATGGTCGACCGTACCAGCAGCGAGATTGCGCCATGGACATTGGTAGAGGCCAACGACAAGCGCTGGGCCCGGGTGAAGGTGCTGCGCACCATCAACGAGGCGCTTGAGGCGGCGTTTGCCAAGCACAAGAAGTAGATTGCCGGGTTTGGCCTCAAGCCATGCTGCAAAAGAATGACCTGATGAATTCTTTTCTCGGCACGTTCCCCCGCACCTCCCCAGCAAGCCCGTAGAATCAAGCAATCGCCACCACGGGCTTGATCGAGGACTTTATGCATACCACTTCCGGCCGCTGGGGCTATGGCCTGTTCCTGGCACTCTTGACGGCGCTGCTCTGGGGCATTCTGCCGATCAAGCTCAAGCAGGTACTGCAAGTGGTCGACCCGATCACCGTCACCTGGTACCGCTTGCTGGTCTCGGGCGGCCTGCTGTTTGCCTGGCTGGCGGCCCAGCGGCGGTTGCCCCCCATTCGTAAACTGCCAGCAAAGGGCAAGGGCCTGGTGGCCGTTGCTGTCTTCGGCTTGATGGGCAACTACGTGCTGTACCTGATCGGGCTCAACCTGCTTAGCCCGGGTACTGCACAGTTGGTGGTGCAGATTGGCCCGGTGTTGCTGCTGGTGGCCAGTGTGTTCGTGTTCCGTGAGCGCTTCAGCCTGGGGCAGGGTGTAGGGCTGCTGGTGCTGCTGGCGGGGTTTGGCCTGTTCTTCAACCAGCGCCTGGACGAACTGCTGACCTCGCTGGGGGCCTACACCACGGGTGTGCTGACCATATTGCTGGCCACCAGCATCTGGGTGTTCTATGCGCTGAGCCAAAAGCAGTTGCTGACGGTGTGGCATTCGCAGCAGGTCATGATGGTGATCTACCTCAGTTGCGCCGCGCTGCTCACGCCCTGGGTGCACCCGCTGCAGGCGTTGCAACTGACCCCGGTGCAGGGCTGGCTGTTGCTGGCGTGCTGCCTGAATACCCTGGTGGCCTACGGCGCGTTTGCCGAAGCGCTGGCACACTGGGAGGCATCACGGGTGAGTGCCACGCTGGCACTGACGCCGCTGGTGACCTTTGTTGCAGTGGCGTTGGCGGCGCTGGTATGGCCTGACTATGTGCACGCTGAAGATATCAATGCGCTGGGCTATGTGGGGGCGGTGACGGTGGTGTTCGGCTCTGCCCTGGTGGCGTTGGGGCCATCGCTGGTGGCCGGCTGGCGTGCCCGCAGGGCGCGGTTGGCCCATGTTCCTTGATCGCCTGTAGTGGCCCCATCGCTGGCAAGCCAGCTCCCACAGGACCGCGCAAAGCTCAGGCCCGAGGTACCACCCTGTGGGAGATTCTA
>NZ_AEWE02000048.1:0-40131 GCF_000190455.2 Pseudomonas sp. TJI-51 | reverse complement strand
CCTTCCAGCGCGAAGGCGTGCAGCCAGTCCACCTGTGGCCGCCAGGTCAACGAGGTAATGGCACCGTACTGGTCTTCGTAGGTGTCTCGTTCCTGTTGCGAGCTGGTACGCCAGTATTGAGTCCAGCGACGATCGTCGAAGGTATTGAGGTAGGTCTTGGCTGACCACGACAAGGTGTCGGCCAGGTCGGTATCGAAGTGCACGCTGACTTGGTTCATCCGCCGCGTCCCCTTGTCCGTGGCGTTGTAGTCATTGCTCATGCGCGGATGATGGCGGGCATCGTCTTCGGTCAGGTAGCCGGCCTCCTGGGCTTCGGACTCGTAGTGACGGGCAATCAGACCAAGGCGGTAGCTGCCATCGTCGGGGGTATAGAACCATTTGCCGCCGAAGCTGTAGCGCTCGGTATCGGCATGGTCACGGTAGCCATCAACCTGCTGGCGACCGAAGAAGTAGTTCTGCGTCCAGTTGCTGGTCTCGATGCCCTTGGCCAGTTGCACTTCGCGGGTGTTGAAGCTGCCGTAGCGCACGCGCGCCTTGTTGTAGTTGCCACCGGTGCGGGTGTTGATGTTGACGTTGCCGGCGATGTTGTTCAGGCCGTAGCGTGGGTCGCTGGTGCCACGCACCACTTCGATGCTGTCGATGTCCATGGGGAACACCGAGTCGATGAAGGGCATGTTGCCGTCGTTGGTGTTGCTGGGGATGCCATCGATCAGCAACTTCACGGCGTTCACTTCGCCTTCGCCATTGAAGCCGCGAAACGACAGCTTACCCGAGGTGGTGCCCTGGTTGAACTCGGTCAGCATCACCCCTGGCGCGCGGCTGAACAGTTGCCAACTGTAGATCACGGGCGTTTTTTCAAGGATATCCCCCCCCAGGATGTCCACCGAGCTGAGCACGCTGCTGGTGGCCAGCGGGCCGCTTTCGGTGCCGGTCACGTTGACCGCACCGAGGGTGAGGGTGGAGTTTTCAGCGGGCAGTGTTTCGGCAACGGCCAATGACAGGGGGCTGAGGCTGAACAAAGCGAGCACGGGCAGGACAGCGCGTGCGGTGCAACGGAACGCAGGCATGGAAGATTTCCTGGCTAGACAGTCGGGCAGGGCTGCGCACCGCAGGTCACGGGGCAGCTGTTGGCAATCAGCGACGGGTCAGGCCAGGGGAGAGGCGCGGGGGTTGAGCTTTGGCCACTGCTCGCGTGGCAGTGGCAACCTGTGGCTGTCACCGAGCAGGAGTGCATCGGGCCAGAAGCGGGGGAACAGGTGACGATAATAGTCGCTGGCCAGCAAGGCATGCCCGGCGTGTCCGCAACAGCAGTCGCCCGCCTGGTTTTTCGTTGCCGGCTGCTCGTCAAGTTGCGGCAACTCGGCCTTGAGTTGGGCCAGCAGTGACTTGGGCAGGCTCTGCGCACCGTGCAGGCTGCAGAAGCTACCGAGGATCAGTGACTGCCTATCGATGCGGGGTGTTTGCAAGGCACGGTCGAGCGGCATCGCCAGCAGGTTGAACAGCACGGCGAAGCAGGCCAGCAGATAGAAGTGTGCGCGAGCACGTGCAGCCATGAAACCCCCGAACGAATGAGGCGTGCATTAAGCCGCATCCGTTGCGGGCTGTAAAAGTTCACGGGTGCGCCCTTTTGTCGCAGCTGCGCCCGTCAGGGGGCTCAATGAGTGCGCATGCCGGCAGCCAGCATGAACAATCGGATCAGCCAGGCGAACAGGCCCAAAGCCGCGACACTGCCTGCCCAGATCAGCAGCAGCCAGGTAAGTCGGCGCCACATCGGTTGCTTCACACTGGGTGTCATCACGTTGTGCTCCTAGTGATAGCCGTCTTCATGAGTCACCTTGCCGCGGAACACGTAATAGCTCCAGAACGTGTAGCCGAGGATGATAGGCAGGATGAACAGTGTGCCTACCAGCATGAAGCCTTGGCTCTGGGGCGGCGCTGCGGCTTCCCAGATGCTGATCGACGGCGGGATGAGGTTTGGCCACAGGCTGATGCCCAGGCCGCTGTAGCCCAGGAAGATCAGTGCCAGGGTCAGCAAGAACGGCGTGTAGTGCGCGTTGCGCGCCACGGCACGTAGCAGCCCGTAGAACGTTACCAACACCAAGATCGGCACCGGCATGAACCAGAGCAGGTTGGGCATGCTGAACCAGCGGGCAGCGATTTGTGGGTAGGCCAGCGGTGTCCACAGGCTGACCACGGCGATCACTACCTGCAGTACCAGCGCCAGAGGCCTGGCAACGTCGTGCATGCGCTGCTGCAGCGCCCCTTCGGTCTTCATCACCAGCCAGGTGCAACCGAGCAGGGTGTAGGCGACTACCAGGCCTAGTCCGCAGAACAGGCTGAATGGCGTGAGCCAGTCGAGCGCGCCTCCAGCGTATTTGCGCTCGACCACCTTGATGCCTTCGATAAAGGCGCCCAGGGCAACCCCCTGGGAAAAGGTCGCGACCAGCGAGCCCCAGATGAAGGCCTTGTCCCAGAGGTGGCGCTTAGCGGGTTTGGCCTTGAAACGGAACTCGAAGGCCACGCCCCGGAAGATCAGGCCGATCAGCATCAGGATCAGCGGCAGGTAAAGCGCCTCCAGCACCACCGCGTAGGCCAGCGGAAAAGCGCCGAACAGCGCTGCACCGCCGAGGATCAGCCAGGTTTCGTTGCCGTCCCATACCGGGGCGACGGTGTTCATCATCACATCCCGGTCACGCGCGTCCTTGACGAAGGGGAAGAGCATACCGATCCCCAGGTCGAATCCATCCATCACCACATACATCATCACGCCGAAGATGATGATCACCGCCCAGATCAGTGGAAGGTCGATGCCCATTTTAGTTCACCTCTGCCTGGTAATCGTCGGCGGCGGACAGCGGCCGTGCCGGAGTATGTTGCTGGCCTGGACCGCCTGGGGTGTGTTGGTCGCCCTCGCCAGGTTTTGGTCCTTTGCGCACGAGGCGCATCATGTAGCCGAGACCGGTGCCGAACAGGGCGAAGTACACCACCACGAACGCGACCAAGGTAATGCTGAGCTGGGTGGCGTCATGGTTCGACACACCATCGGCAGTGCGCTGCAAGCCGTACACCACCCACGGCTGGCGGCCGATTTCGGTAGTGAACCAGCCGGCGAGAATGGCGATCAGTCCCGACGGCCCCATCCACAATGTCAGGTACAGGAACGGGCGCGATGTGTAGAGCGTGCCGCGCTTGCGCAGCCACAGGCTCCACAGGCCGACGAGGATCATCAGCAAGCCGAGGCCGACCATGACCCGGAACGACCAGAACACAATGGTCGAGTTGGGCCGATCCTCAGGCGGGAACTCCTTCATCGCCGGTACCTGCTTGTCCAAACTGTGGGTCAGGATCAGGCTGCCGAGGGCGGGGATCTCGATCTTGAAGCGGGTGGTTTCGGCCTTCATGTCGGGGATTCCGAACAGGATCAGCGGGGTCGGTTCACCCGGTTTGTTCTCCCAGTGGCCTTCGATCGCCGCAATTTTCACCGGTTGGTGCTTGAGGGTGTTAAGCCCATGGAAGTCGCCGATGACCGCCTGCACCGGCGCTACGATCAGGGCCATCCACATGGCCATCGACAGCATATTGCGGATAGCTGGGTTGTCACGCCCGCGCAGCAGGTGCCAGGCCGCCGAAGCGCCGACGAAGAATGCCGTGGCAACGAATGCGGCAGTGGCCATGTGCATCAGCCGGTAGGGGAATGAGGGGTTGAAGATGACTGCCAGCCAGTCCACCGGAATCACCCGGCCATCGACAATTTCATAGCCTTGGGGTGTCTGCATCCAGCTGTTGGAGGCGAGAATTCAGAAGGTCGAGACCAGCGTGCCGAGCGCGACCATCACCGTGGAGAAGAAGTGCAGGCCACGGCCGACGCGGTTCCAGCCAAACAGCATAACCCCCAGGAAGCCTGCCTCCAGGAAGAACGCGGTGAGCACTTCATAGGTCAGCAACGGGCCAGTAACGGCACCGGCAAAATCGGAGAACCTGCTCCAGTTGGTGCCGAACTGATAAGCCATGACCAGACCGGACACCACGCCCATGCCGAAATTGACGGCGAAGATTTTCGACCAGAAATGGTAGAGGTCGCGGTAGACCTGCTGGTCCGTTCGCAGCCACAGGCCTTCGAGCACGGCCAGGTAACTGGCAAGGCCGATGGTGATGGCGGGGAACAGGATATGGAAGGAAACGGTGAAGGCGAACTGGATTCGAGCCAGGTCTAGCGCCTCGAGCACGCTCATGATGAAGGAGCCTCACAGGGTGGCGCACCTTGGCGCCGTTTTCGGGAAGCAGAGCCCGGGTCCTGGCCGGCTCAGCGTTGCTGTCTGGGGAAAAATTGCACTGGCCATTGCGATGGCGGCGCCACTTTAAGGACGGTGGCGGGTACGACCAACTGCGACAATCTGTCCCTGAGGGGCACCCGCGCGGGTGAATCGAGGCCAGTTAAGTGGGGTGTGACGGCTTGTCGCAGAGAGGACAGGCCGAGGTTGGTGCTTCTGCGGGGCCGGTTTCGATGCTAAAGTTGCCGCCCATGAACTGCCTGCCTTCACACCGTCCCCTCATTGCCTGGGCACTGTACTTCTGTGTCCTGTTCAATGTACTTGGCTGTGGCCTTGCCCACGGGCAGGCATTGGGATTGGCGCTGAATGGATTCGGCGGTGCGTTCTGCAGCCTCGGGGGCGATACGGGCCTGCTGAAAGCCAAGCAGGACAACGCCTTGGCGGGCGACCTGAGCATCCCCTTCAGTTGCCCGATCGGGGCGGCGGCCTTTCTAACGCTGGTTTTCCTGA
Source organism: Pseudomonas sp. TJI-51 (assembly GCF_000190455.2). Classification (NCBI taxonomy): domain Bacteria; kingdom Pseudomonadati; phylum Pseudomonadota; class Gammaproteobacteria; order Pseudomonadales; family Pseudomonadaceae; genus Pseudomonas; species Pseudomonas sp. TJI-51. The sequence goes on along the minus strand of NZ_AEWE02000048.1, from coordinate 35,350 downwards.
TTGCCGTCGCCTGGCTGCTGGCCAGCCGTGAGCGCCGGCCATTACCGCGCGAAATCCGCAGCCAGGCGCCGCCGCGTTATTGCTGGCCCTCGTCCAACCCTCGCGCTTCACCTCTCTGACGCTACCGGCGCCTTGGCGCCCTGGCGGGCCTCTGCCTGCCCTAAGCACACCGGACCGGCAGTGCATGCCTTGCATGTAACTCCTGGCTGGTTTGACCGTCGTTGGAGAGAGCCCCTCATGACCTGTCGAATCTCCACGCCCGCGCTACCTGGCGAGGCGTGAACATGCGCCGTTGCGGCCTGCGCGCACGTACCTGGGACAACCTCTGGGTCGCCGCGCTGCTAGCGATGCTGCTCAAGGTGCTGGCATTGCCGATGGCCAGCACCCTGGGCGACCTGAGCCTGCAGCAATTGCTGGCGGGCAGCTACTGCTCGTCGGGCGGCGTACAGCCGGCGATTCCGGACAAGGATGGCAACCTAAGCCCGAAAACGGCCGACCCCGGACATTGCTGCTGCGCCCAGGGCGGCCCGGCACCCACGCCTGCTGCATTGGTCCTTGCAGGCTTTGTCTTGCCTGCGCTGCCTGTCGACCGCCAACCGGCTGTTGCGCTGCGTTCGCCCCGGCACCGCTGGCCGTCGATCAACCCCCGTGCCTCCCCGACGGCGATCGCCTGACCTGTAAGGACCCAGGCCGCACCCGCGCAAGGCGGGGTGTCGGCCTGCCGATGGCTAGCCGTACCCAGGAGCACACGATGTCTCGTACCCTGACCGCTTCAGCGTTGCTGGAGCCTTCCACTCGTCCGTCGCGCAGCGGCGACTTTCTGTTGCCGTTTCCCGACTACCCCTGCAATGCCCGCAGCTTCGTCAACCTTGATGCACGCCTGCTGCCTTACTGGCACACGCTGTTCGATGTCTGCCCAGGGCTGCTCAAGCTTGATCCGCCAGAAGGCCTGGAGTTGTTCCGACGATTCATGACCTGGGCATACCGGCACCATCCGGCGCTGGACTGGACCTACTACATCAGCGTTTGCCGTTGGTTACTGAACTCTCCTTACCAGGCACGGGTGACGGAGGAGCATATCGAAGCCTTCATGGTGGCTGCAGCGGCGCTGTGGGTGGCAACTGACGTGTCTCAGGCCCGTGGCCTGGTGCTGGCCTGGCAACCGATGGGCGAACGGGTGGTGGAGTGGAAAACCGGCGTGCGCCCGGCGCTGCCAGCGCCCCAGGCCGATGAAGACTTGCCGCCACCCCCGTGGGAATTTTCCTGGAGCCCGTTGAGCGCCAAGGGCGCGAGCAGCTTCCGGCGTTGGTTGCCGGTGCCCGGCTAAGCCAGGCCAGGACCTGGGCGGCAATACGCCGCCCGTTTCCCACTTCACTGAATACCTAGCGAGATACTGACGATGGACGTACTCCAAGCCATGCGCGCGTTCAGTTGCGTGGTTCAGGCCGGCAGCCTGACCGGCGCGGCCGAATGCCTGGACACCACGACTGCCAGCGTTTCCCGGATGCTCTCCAACTTGGAAGCGCACTTGCATATTCGTTTGCTCAACCGCACCACCCGCCGCATCGCCCTGACCGAAGCCGGCAATCGTTACCTGAAACGCTGCCGTGTGATCCTCGAACTGGTGGATACGGCGGAGCGCGAGATACACCGCACGCTGGATTTGCCCGCCAACGGGCTGTCTCGCACGGGAGCAGGCTCAGCACTGCAAATGGGTGCTTGCTAGTCCGGCAAGTCGTCGCCGCTGGCCAGCGGACGTACCGGTGCATCGACCTTGACCGAGGTTTCGTTGCCGTTTTCATCGACAACGGTCAGGGTCAGCGGCACCGTGGCGCCTTCCTTGATCTGCTCTTTGGGGTTGATCAGCATGATGTGGTAGCCGTGGGTGTCGAGTATCACTGGCTGGCCGGCGGGCAACTCAAGGCTCGCCAATGGCTTCATGGTCATGACACCGTCCTTCATGGACATCTCGTGCAGTTCCGTCTTGGCGGCCACGGGAGAGTTGACCCGAACGAGTTTGACGTCCTCGTTGGCGGTAAGGCGCATGAAAGCACCCGTAGCAGGCTGGTTGGGCACCGTGGCCCTGACCCAGGGGTCTTCAACCTTGACTTCGACCTGGGCCAGGGCGGTGCTGGCGAAGCTCGTCAATAACACGTCCAACAGCAATCCATTGGCTTTGCGCAAGCCTTTGAACATGAAAGGTTTCATTGGCAGCTCCTTGTTTGATTGGTCGCGGCAGCCTTCGTTGTCGAGGCTGCCTGGCCATTTAGCATAGTCGCTGCTGTATCGGGCGGCGGCCGGGGCAATGCCGGTACGCTGCGGTGCGACAGGCTGCCGCAGTTTTCCCTGCGCCACTGCTGGGCGCCCGTGGAGCCAATGCTTACCACTCACTGCGACGGGCTGTCGCAGTGGGGAGCGCCGCAGGCAACGCCTAGCATGGGCAGAGCCTGCTTTGCCGTTGTCCCATCCACGCTGCACGGCAGGCAACCCACAGCGGCCCTTCTTCGGATGAGTTGCTTTTTTTTCAGGCTGGGAGAGCCGTCATGGACCACGAACTGCTGAAAATCGTCTGGTGGTTATTGATTGGCGTGATGCTGATCGGTTTTGTGCTGGGCGAAAGTCTGGACATGGGCGCACGGGTGCTGGTGCCGTGGCTATCGGGGCAAGGTGCCGAACCGCTGCAGTCGTCTGCGGCCGCGCCTCAGCCTATCAACCTGCTGTGGTTGCTGGCCCTGGGATCCACGCTTGCGCTGGTCTGGCCATCGCTCGGTGGCCTGGCCTGCCTGATGACAGGCTTGGTGAGCCTGCTGATACTGCTGCGCCGATCTGCCTGGCAAGCCGCCCGACCGCGCCAAACCTGCAGAGTGCTGGCAATCGGCCTTCTGCCGGCAGCTCTGTTGGGGGGCATGCTGGGCAACTTGCTCCTTGGGTTGCCATTCAGTCGCTGTGGTCAGGCGGGTATGCAGTTTCACGGCTCTTTGGCCGGTCTCTTCAGTCCGTTCGCCTTGCTTTCAGGTGTCGTGAGCCTGGCGATGGTCTGCCAGTGTGGCGCTACCTGGGTGATGCAGCGTGGTGGCCACTCCCTGTATCAGCCAGCAAGCCGGGTTGCAGGCGTTGCGGGCGTGATGTTCCTGGCCAGTTTCATCGTGGCTGCGATAGGGCTGGCAGCGAACGCGCGCGGTTACAGCTTGTGGGCCGTGGAGCGTCCGGCCACCTTGTGCGGGCCTGGCGCGTTCGTGGTGCTGGCCAACAATCCAGGTTGGCTGGCCAATTTTCAGGCCTGGCCTGCAGCCGGCCTGGCACCAGTGCTGGCCTTGTCTGGCACGCTCATGAGCCTGTTCGCCTGCACCCATGCCCGGCCTCGCATGGCGCTGTTGGGCAGTGGCCTGACAGTAGGTGCAACGCTGTGCAGCGTAGGGCTGGCGTTGTTCCCCTTCATCTTGCCTTCCAGCGTGCAACCGTCTGCCAGCATGACCCTATGGAGCGCGGCCAGTGACGACAGAACCTTGGGTACACTGCTGATTCTCGCCAGTGTACTGCTCCCGATGTTGCTGGCGTATACCCTGGCTGCCAGCCTCAAGGGCTCGCACCTGCTGATCGAGTCCCGGCCGCTTGGTCTTGGCTTCAAAGCGAGTTGAGAAACGACAGCAGCGCCATGCGCCTGCCTTGATCCATGGCAATCACGGCATCGCGTGAGTCACGTGCTTCACCGTCATGCCACAAAATGGCCTCCAGCACATCCCGAGCCCGGCCATCGTGCAGGAACTGGGTATGCCCGCTGACCCTTGCTGTCAGCCCCAGCCCCCAAAGTGGCGGCGTACGCCATTGGCGGCCGTTGGCGCGAAATTCCTCACGGTGGTCGGCCAGCCCTTCGCCCATGTCGTGCAGCAACAGGTCGGTGTACGGAAAGATGTGTTGCTGACTCAACTCTGGCAAAGCGTGCTCACCCGTGACGTAGGAGGACCGATGGCAGGCAGCACAGCCTGCCGCATGGAACACGGCTTTGCCCTCCAGCACCCGCGGTGTGTCGCTATCACGGCGGGCCGGTACACCCAGGGTACGGGTATAGAACAGTACCTGTTCACGAACCCTGTCGCTGACCTCCGGCGCGCCGCCCTGGGGGGGCTTGCGGCAGGCTGACTGCCGTTCGGTGCAGTCATCGCTCGGCAGCAGGCTGCTGGTCAGGCCCATATCACCGGCGAAGGCGTGGGCGTTTTGCTGATCGAGCGTAGGCTGACCGGCTTTCCAGCCGAAGCGCCCCATGCGGGTCTGCTGGCGCAGTTCGTCCCACACCTGGTTGAGCTGCCCATGCACCAGGCCACCTTCGCGAGCCTGGCGGGCTGCGTTCTGCTCCAGGTCGCTGTCGCGTATCGCTTCGAGCAAGCCCAGGCCGATCATGGGTGGCGCCACCCGTAACGACATCTGCGTCTGTGGGTGCAATGGGCCGTAACCCAACTGGCCAGTGGTGAACACTGGCTGACGCAAGGTGATTTGCTCGCCGTCGGCAAGGGTGACGACCCGAGCCTGGTAATGCAGTTTCACCCGGCCCTCGGGAGCATGGCCGTCGATGGCAGCATCCTGCAACTGGCCACCGTAGGTCGGCTCGGGAATGATGCCAAGGCGCTCGATCAGCGCTGCCTGATCGGGAGGCGCCGGTATGGACAGGCGCACCAGCGAAGACAGAGCTGGCGCATCGCTGCCTTCGGCCGGCGGGAAACCACGGCCATCCTTGATATGGCAGCTTTGGCAGGAGTCGGTGTTGAACAAAGGCCCCAATCCGATCCGACCACCTTGCTTGCCGTCGGCGCGGGCTGCATGCCAGTTGCCACGGAAGAAAGCATTACCGACAAAGAAGTCCATGCGCCTGGACGGACTGAGGTTCGCCGCGGGCATCGAGAAGGCATCCTTGTCGAACCGTTGGACGGTGGTGGCGCCTCCGGCGAGGTGCTCGCCAGGTTCCGGTCGGGCGTTCGGGTCGCCACAGCCAGCCAGCAAGCCGGCCAGTGTTGCCGTGAGCAGGTAGAGGTTGCGCATGTGTCTACTCGCGATGATGCAGGATTGAGTGCGATGGCTGCGCACTGGAAGACGGTGCGGCAGACTAGCAAGAGGGGCTTGGTTTGCCTGGTGCGACAACCTGCCGCGGGCCTGCGCGACCTTGTCGAATGAGCCTGGTTGCCTGTAGGGTGTGGCACAGTGCCGCAGTGAGGGTACGGTGCATGTCCAACAAGGAGTGAGCAATGCAGCGACGTGAAATACTCAAGACCGTTGCCGGCGCGGTGGCGGTGGCCATGGTGGCGCCGGCGTTGGCCGCGACTGAAGGCCACGAACACCACCATGATCATGGCGGCGGCAAGCCGTTTGCAGGCGTGATCGACACTAGCAGTGATTGCCTGAAAACCGGGGAGGCCTGCCTGGCGCATTGCCTGGTGCTGTTGGGGCAGGGTGACAAGGAAATGGCGGGCTGTGCCCAGTCAGTCAATGAGCTGCTGGCGACCTGTACAGCCTTGATGAAGCTGGCCGTGCAAGGTTCCAGCTTCACACCCGCCATGGCCAGGATGGCGGCCGATGTGTGTGCCAGTTGTGAAAACGAATGCCGCAAGCACGCAGACCAGCACGCTGAATGCAAGGCATGCGCAGATGCCTGTGCCGATTGCTTGAAGGCCTGCAAGGCAATCACTGCCTGACCATTGCCTGCAGCATTTCCTCGAAAGGGTGCCGCTGTGACACACAAGCCGGGCTTGAAAAGCCCCGGCCTGTTCATTAGTGATTTCCGTGGGCAGCGTCCTTGTCGACCTTGACCACGCCCTGGAACAGCGCGAATTGCTTGACCCGCTCGGTTGGCTGTTCACTTTCGGCCTGGCGCACGGCCTGGCTCAGCCGGTCCGCGTCCTGATCGCCGAGCCCCGCGCTGCGCAGGGTAGCTGGGTCGAGCAACGAATCGCCGGCGCACAACACCACCCGCCAGCCATGAGGTCCCTTTCGAAGCAGCGCGCGGCCGCCGCGCTGGTCCTGCAGCCAGCCGGCCACCGCATGGTCGCCTTCGACAGTCACCGGGCCGACGTCCAGCGGTGCGTCGGGGCGTTCGAAGTTGTGCCGCATCAGTTGCTGGATGCTCTGTTGCTCGCTGGCGGTGTCGGCCATGGCCAGCAGCGGGCTGCAGGCCAGCAGCAAGGCAAGGATCGGTGCTTTCATCTGCGTTTTCCTTTATGAGGCTGCCGACGACTGTCGGCAGCGACCGGTGAGGGCTCAGAAGCCCATCTTCACACCCAACTGCGCCGAAGTGCCGGGCATCGGGTAGTTGGTACGGTAGGCGTAGTCGCGGTCGAACAGGTTCTCCACGGCGACGAACACTTCGCCAACCTTACCCAGCGCCGGCACGGCATAGCCCACGCGCATGTTGACCACGGTGAAGCTGTCGACCTTGGAGAAGTTGCTGGCGCCGGCGGTGCGCTCTTCGGCCAGTACGTACATGTCCTTCTGGTACTGCGCGTCTGCCGACAGGCGCCAGCGGCCGATCTCGTAGGTGCTGCCCAACGATAGCGACTTCTGCGGCGCATAGGGCAGGGTCTTGAGCGACGGGTCGAGCCAGGTGAAACCGACGAAGCTGCTCCAGTTGCTGGTCCAGCGCTGCTGCCAGGTGGCTTCGGCGCCCTTGATGTCGTAGTCGCCCAGGTTGATGTAGGACGGGCTCGACACGGTCGGCGGGAAGGCGAACAGGTAGCGGTCCTGCAGCTTGTCCTTGAACACCGCCAGGTCGAGGGTGGCGCTGTCGATCGGGTTGAAGCGCACGCCCAGTTCCTGATGGTCGAGCTTTTCGGGCTTGAGGTCTTTCCAGGTTTCGCCAAGCGCCGGGATCAGGCTCGACATCACCGAGGCCTCCAGGCCCGGATAGTTGATGCCGCGCGAGGCATTGGCGCGGAACTCGACATTGTCCGACGACAGCAGCAGCCCGGCGTGGGGTGCGGTGGCGCTTTCGAAGACGTTGTGTTCGTAGGTGCGCACGCCCGCCGATGGTGTCAGGGTCCAGCGGTCGTTGAGGGCGAAGCATGGCTGACGGCGATATGCGGTGAGGTCACGCGCAGCGTAGGGGCGTCGAACTTCGCCTGCGGCGCTGGGGCAATGCGCTTGAAGTGCACTTCACCCTTGCTTTCGTCGACGTCCAGGCCCAAGGCCACTTCGCCGCCTTGCCAAGGGCGCAGTTGCTCTTCCCAGCGAATGCCCTGAAGGGTGAAGTCGCTGATGGTGTCGCCGTCCAGGCCGGTCTGGTCAAGGGCGGAACCACGGCCCTCGTTATGGTAGAGCTTGAGGCTGCCATTACCCCAATCATGCTCGTGGGCCACAGACAGCGAGGTCAGGGTACCACGGGTGTTGAATTCGCCGTTCTTGGTCTCTGGCAGGCCTTTCTGGCCGGGATCGGAGACCTGGTTGTTGGCGTGCAGCACCAGCAAGCCGGTGCTCCAGTTGTCGTTCAGGCGGTAGCCCAGGCGTGCCATACCGTTATTCAGGCGGCCGTCGCCATCGCTGCGGTCGCCGTCCGAGTGGGCGGCGCCTTGGGCCAGCAGGTAGTCGAAGTTTCCCTCGCGGCCGATCAGGCTGGCCTGTTCGGTGGCGGTACGGAAGCTGCCACCGGTCAGTTGCAGTTCGCCGTGGTGGTTGTCGCCTTGTTCCGCCACCTTGGGTGTGAGATCGATGGCGGCGAAGGTGTTGCCGAACTTCTGCGGCTGCGGGCCCTTGTACACGCTGATGCTTTGCATGGCATTGATCGGCAGCAGGTCCAGCAGCGGGTGGCCCCACACCCCCATGTAGAACGGCACACCGTCGATGTAGTTCTTGATCTCGCTGCCCGGGCGGCTAGCACCCATACCGCGGATGTACACGGCGCCACCTTCGGCGCCGCCGAACGAACCGACCGGGTTGAAGCGCGATACGACCACGCCAGGGGTGCGGCGCAGGGCGGAGGACAGGTCAAGGGCGTTGAGGTCGCGAATCTGCTCCTGGCCGACCACGGTGGTCAGGCTGCCGAAGCTGTCAACGTTGTTCTGGTCGATGACCGAAGTGCCGACCACCGTGGTTTCGGGCAGCTCCACGCTGTCGGTCTGGGCCAGTGCGGTACCACTGGAAAAGGCAAGTGCGGCGGCGCAGCAAAGCGTCTTGTTCTTCATGCTCTGGGTGTTCCGGTTGCGATAAGTCGAGGCGGGCCAGCCCCGCGCGCATGGCGGCATCCCCAGGTGCATAGAGCCAAGGGCGTGGGGCGGGTCAGGGACAACGGATCAGGCCAGAGCAGGCGAGGCGCGGGGGTTGGCTGCGGGCCACAGGCGCCGGGGCCAGGCTGCCGGGGCAGCGGGCAGGCGGTCATCGAGCGCAGCGTGTGCGAACGGCAGGTCTGGCAGCAGGGGCGTGAACGCCAGGCCCGCGTGGCTGCACAGTGGACAATCGAGCGTGGTATTGGAGGCCAGGTTCTCGCCTAGCCATTGTTCGAAACCGATGGGGCCAGGCGGCGCACCAGCGTGGCCGCAGAAGGCGCTGCCGGCGCCATTGAGCGCCAAACCGGTGGCCTGACCGTGGCCGATGCCACAGTGCAGCACGGCGAACAGCACGCTGGCGTAGAGTATCCAGGCGAAGGCGTGGCGACGTCCTGCTGCTCGGTGCATATCCTTTGCTCGATGGCCGCTACGGTTGAATGGGCGAAGCGCGAGTCTAGCAACGCTGCTCGATTGCGCAGGGTGCGACAGTCTGCCACGCCCTGCCGAGGTGACTATTGTTTCGTCACCGCCTGGCGATGGGTGTGGCGGATTGTCGCAGAAGAGTCTAGAGAGCCTTGTGCGGATTGCCAGGCCAGAATGGCAGTCGGTATCCGCCCACCTCCAACGCCACGGATCCGGTGCATGAACCACCCCCCGACACGACGCGCTTTCATTGCCTGGGCCTTGTACTTCAGTGTGCTGTTCAACGTGTTCTCCTGTGGCTTGGGCCATGGGCAGATGCTCGGGTTGGCGCTCAACGGCATCGGCGGGCAGTTCTGCTCGCTCGGCAGCGACACCTCGGCGCTGGCCGCCAAGGACCTTTCGGCCTTGCCCGACAGTGGGCTGGCAACGCCGTTCAGCTGCCCGCTCTGCGCGGCGGGCTTCATCCACCTAGTGTTCCTGGTTGCACTGGCCTGGCTGCTGTCGAACATCGACCGGCGCGCTTTCGCCCGCGCGCCCCTCGGGCATGCGCCGCCTCGCTATTGCTGGCCGTCCTCCAATCCTCGCGCCTCTCCCCGCTGAACCTCACTGCGCCGCACGGACCTGTGGCCGTGTGCGCGTCTGCGGCCCATGGCAAAGGGTACAGGGCCGAAGAGGTGGCTTGCGGGCTTAACGCGCAAGCCGTTAGCCAGCGGAGCGGGTGGCGGGCCAGCAAGGTCGCACGTCGCTTCATGGAGGAGTGCCGGCGATGGACGCTACCTTGCAAGTGGCGAATGAAACGCGTGGCATACGCTAGCGTCGAGCTGTGCCGCGTTGCCCCGGATGCCCCGTTGCAGCGCCTGCGCGCCGTGCCGGCGAGCGCGCCACAAACACTGGCCATCGAGGACGACCTGCTGCTGTTGCGCCTCGATGCCAGCCACTCGGGCACCGGCGTGCAGCGCACCTGCGAACTGCTCGGCGGGCCGCTGCTGTGCCTGACGTTCCTGGAGCAGGGCCATGTGCAGTACGCCGACCGCAAAGGCCGCTGTTGGCGTTTCGAGGCGGGGCAGAGCATCGCCCAGTTGCTGCACGCGCCACCGCAGGCCAGTCGCTTTCAGTTCGGCAGGGGCGCTTGTGGTCTGCACCTGCTCGTCGGTGAACACACCTTGCGCCGTTACTTGGGTGAGCAGCAGGCCTGGCGCCTGCTGCATTGCCAGGGCGAGGCGCCGCTGCTGCAGCATGCTACCAGCCGTGATGCGTGTAGCCACGTCCAGGCCCTGGCCACGCGCCTGGCGCAGGGGCAATGCGCGCCACTGGACACCCACTTGCATGTGCTGAACCTGTTGAGCCATCCCCTGCGCCAGCTGGCCGTGTCGTCGCAGGCCACGCTGCTGTTGCCTGCTGCTCAGGTCAAGCGCCTGGAGCAAGCCCGGCAACTGTTGCACGACGAACTCGACCAGCCCCTGACCGTTGCGTTGCTGTGTCGCCGTGTCGGCCTCAGTGCGGCGAAGCTCAAGCAGGGCTTTCATGCGCTGTTCGACACCACGCCTTATCGCATGCTGCTGGAGCTGCGCATGCGGCGCGCGCATGTCTTGCTTCAAGAGGGCTGCCAGGTCGCCCAGGTGGCTTACCGGGTTGGCTACAGCCACCCCAGCAATTTCAGCGCGGCCTTCAGTGGCTATTTCGGCTTTGCGCCCAAGGAGGTCGGCAAGCGCGGCGCCGTGCCGACGTAATCCATACGTATCAGAACGCAATTCATATGAATCCAAGCCGCCAACGGTTGGGCGCGCCAGGTGGGCTGGCGAACAATGGGCAGGCCCTAAGCCAAGGAGCTTCATGATGATACTTCCCGCACTGGTTGATGCCTGCGCCCAACTGAGCAGCGAAGAGATTTCCCGCTACAGCCGCCACCTTTTGATTCCCGACGTCGGGCTCGACGGCCAGCGCCGACTCAAGAGCAGCAAGGTGCTGGTCATCGGCGCCGGCGGGCTTGGCTCGCCGACTTTGCTGTACCTGGCGGCCGCTGGCGTCGGCACGCTCGGTATCGTCGATTTCGACGTGGTCGAGGCGTCCAACCTCCAACGCCAGGTGATCCACCGCCAGTCCACCCTGGGCCAGGCCAAGAGCGACAGCGCCGCCCAGGCCATCGACGACCTCAACCCCTTCGTCAACGTGCGCCGACACACCCTGCGCCTGGAACCGGAGAATGCCTTGGCGTTGTTCGCCGAGTACGACCTGATCCTCGACGGCACCGATAACTTCGCCACCCGTTATCTGGTCAACGACGCCTGCGTGCTGGCCGGCAAACCCTATGTCTGGGGTTCGATCTTCCGTTTCGAGGGCCAGGTCTCGGTGTTCTGGGAACAGGCGCCGGGCGGCGCGGGCCTCAATTACCGCGACCTTTACCCTGAACCGCCACCACCGGAGTTGGCACCGTCCTGCTCGGAAGGTGGGGTGCTGGGCATCCTCTGCGCGTCGATCGGCTCGATCATGGCCACCGAGGCGATCAAGCTGATCACTGGCATCGGCGACACGCTCCTGGGCCGCCTGATGGTCTATGACGCTCTGGACATGAGTTACCGCCAGATCCGCCTGCGCCGCGCACCGGACCGGCGGGCCATTACCCGACTGGAGGACTACCAGGCCTTCTGCGGCGGTGTACCGCAAGCCCCGGTGACGGTGCCACAGGTCAGTGCCATGGAACTGAGCCGGCTGATGCGCGAAGACCCGGCCGTGGTCCTGATCGATGTGCGTGAACAGACCGAATGGGACATCGCACACATCCAGGGCGCACGCCTGATGCCCAAGACCGACCAGTTGGCCGGGCAGCTCAAGGCCCTTTACGCCAGCGATACGCCCCTGGTCGTGCATTGCAAGTCCGGCGCCCGTTCCCGGGCGGTAGTCCTGCAATTGCAGGCACTGGATTTTACCCAGGTGCAGAACCTGCAAGGCGGCATCCTGGCCTGGATCGATGACGTCGAACCCGATCTGCCGCGGTACTGAAAGGAAGGAGCCTCCCATGCTGATCATTTCCAGGGCGTTGCTCGATGCCGCCATGGCCCATGCACAACAGCAACATCCCCTCGAAGCCTGTGGCGTGATGCCCGGCCGGCAAGGCACTGACCGGCCTTCGCGCTGGGTGCCCATGGTCAACCATGCCGGGTCGCAGACCTTCTTCCAGTTCGAGCCACGCGAGCAGTTGCGGGTGTGGCGCGAAATGGACGCGCAGCAAGAAGAGCCGGTGGTGATCTATCACTCACACACGGCCAGCGATGCCTACCCGAGCCGGGCCGACATCGACTTCGCCAACGAGCCGCACGCGCACTACCTGATCCTGTCCACCGCCAGCGGTTGCGAATACCCGGTGCGCAGTTACCGCATCGCCAATGGCCGGGTGATCGAAGAGAGCCTGCGCATCGTCGACAGCGACACCCGCGCGGCCTGAGCCGCGCCGTCTTCTTCCTTATTAAATCGGCCATTGGCCGAGGAGTACGCCATGCCGGTTATTGTCAGTGTTCCGACCCTGTTGCGCAGCTACACCCAGGAAAGCAAACGCGTGGAAGTGCAAGGCACGACGGTGCGCGAGGTCGTCGACGACCTCGAACGGCGCTACCCGGGCATTCGCTCACGGCTGATGGATGCGCAGCAACTGCACCGCTTCGTCAACCTGTACCTCAACGACGAGGACATCCGCTTCCTCGACAACCTGGACACCGTCGTGGCCGACCGCGATGAGCTCACCATCCTGCCCGCTGTCGCGGGTGGTGCACGATGAATCAAGCGGCGCCGCTGCACGGCTGTCGCCTGCTCGGTGCGTTCGCCGATGAGCATGATCCGTTGCAGCGAGCCCTGGCGATGCAGGCAAGGGCGCTGGGGATTGCCGTCGAGTCTGTATCCGACGCAGGACGCGAACAGTTCTATTGCCTGCAAGGCCAGGGGCTGGCCCCCACGCATTGCCGACTCACCGGCTGGGACGACGAAGCGCCTCGGGCCATCAGCGAATTCACCCTCCAGGCTGCCTGCGGACTGATGGCGGTGCACGGCCGGGCCAGTGGGCAGGCCCAGGCCATCGACCTCGACTATCTCGCTCATGTGGTCGCGAGCCTGGCATTGACCGGGTTGATGGCGACGGCGTTGGCGCGTCTGCGCGGTGGCCAGGTAACGGACTGCAGCGTGTCGCTGCCAGGCGCCGGTCTGCAGTGCATCAGCCAGTACCTGGCTGGAGCAACGGCCGAGAGGGGCGCCGAGCGATTGCCTGCGGGGTGCTCGTCTGCCCGCTTGCGGCCACCCTTTGTCAGTGCCGATGGCGTGGTTTTCGAGCTGGAAACCCTGGACGCCGGCCCGTGGCTGGCATTCTGGGACGGCCTGGGCGTTGCCCGGGCCGACAGCAGCAAAGGTTGGCAGGGCTTCCTGCTGCGCTATGCCCGCGCCATTGCACCGATGCCAGAGACTTTGTGTAGGACGCTGGCGAACCTGCCGTACGCGCAGGTCGTCGAGCACTGCACGGCGGTGGGAATGGCCGTCACGCCAGTCCATCAACCCGGCCAGCGCAATACCCTGACGCCAGTCGGTGATACGCCTTGGGCGTTCAAGCTGCATCCGGTGGCGGTGCTGCCGCGTCCATGCAACCAGGCGCTGCCATTGAGCGGCTTGCGCGTCATCGAGTCGTGCCGGCGTATTCAGGGGCCGTTGGCTGGCCACTTGCTGGCGATGCTCGGGGCACAGGTAACCCGCCTGGAAATGCCCGGCGGCGATCCGCTGCGTGGCATGGCGCCGCTGGCGCAGGGCTGTTCGGTACGTTTCGATGCGCTCAACGGCCTGAAGGCAGTGGTCGAACTGGACCTGAAGTCGGCCAGCGAGCGTGAGCAACTGCGTCGGAACATCGCCGAGGTGGATGTGTTCCTGCACAACTGGGCCCCTGGCAAGGCCGAGGAGCTCGCGCTCGATCAAGCGGACCTGGCGCAGGTCAATCCCGCGTTGACCTATGCCTACGCCGGTGGTTGGGGCAATGCCCAGGTGCCCGTCGGGCTACCGGGCACCGACTTCACCGTGCAGGCCTGGTCGGGCATCGCCCACCTGATCGGCCAGGGCGAGGGCAACCCTGGCGGCTCGCTGTTCACCGTACTGGATGTATTCGGCGGGGTGATCGCCGCCCAGGGCATCGTCGCCGCGCTGCTGGCCCGCCATCTGCACGGCCATGCCGGGCGCGTGGACAGCTCTTTGCTCGGAGCCGCCGATCTGCTGTGCCGCTCGCGGATGACGCGTATACGCCCACTAAGCGCGGGCGTGTTCCGCTGCCAGGACGCCAGCCTGGCGATTGACTGCTGCGCCCCTGAGCACCTTGAAACCCTCGCACGCTTGTTCGACTTCCCCATGCCGTGCGCGTGGCAGACCCTGCGCGAGCCGTTGGCGCTGCAACTGGCCCGGCAGCCGGCCGCCCACTGGCAGGCGCGGTTGCTGGCCGCAGGTGTGCCCGTGGCGATCGTCCGCCAGGACCTTGCTGAACTTCAACAAGACCCACGCTTGGCGCCTTGGCTGGCGCCTGGCCGTTATACCCGCGTGCTTTCCCCATGGAGGTTCACATGAACGAATCCGGCATCATCGATCTGGTCCCCGTCACTGCCAGGCAGGCCTGGCGCGAGGCCGGCTGGTACGCCGACCGGCCATTGTTCGAGTTGTTCGAGGCGCACGTGATGGCCGCGCCCGAGAAACCGGCAGTACTGACCCTGGACGGGCAGGTGAGTTACCGCCAGCTCCACGACCAGGCCCTCCGCCTGGCCCGTGGTCTGCGTGAGCGTGGCGTGGTGGCGGGTGATGTGGTCGCCTATCAACTCGGCAACGGCTGGCAGTGCTGCGCCATCGACCTGGCCGCTGCCGTGCTGGGCGCGGTGGTCGCGCCGTTTCCACCGGGGCGCGGGCGGCTGGATATCGAAGCCTTACTAAAGCGCTGCTGTGCACGGGCGGTGATCGTCGCGCCTTGCCAGGGCGAGGTCGACCTGTGTGCAGTGGTGGAATCGCTGCGCCCTACCTTGCTGGGCTTGCGCGTGCTGGTGGTCGACGGCGACCAGCGTCAGGGCTGGTCGACCTTGAGCGGGTTGCTGGCGTCGGAACCACTGACGGCGGCCGAGCGCCCCCAGGTATGCCCCGACAGCCCAGCGCGCTTGCTGGTGTCTTCCGGCACTGAGTCCGAACCAAAGCTGGTGGCCTATTCGCATAATGCGCTGGTCGGTGGACGCGGGCGCTTCCTGCAACGCCTGCATCCAGAGGGGCAGGCTTTACGCGGGCTGTATCTGGTGCCACTGGGCTCGGCGTTCGGTTCCACCGCCACGGCCGGGTGCCTGGCCTGGCTGGGCGGATCGTTGGCGGTGCTGGCGCACTTTGAAGTGGCAGATGCCATCAGCGCCATCGAGCAGCTGCGCCCGACTCACGTCTTCGCAGTGCCGACCATGTTGCAGCGGATCGCCGCCGAGCCGGCACTGGCCCACGCCGACCGCCGTAGTTTGGTGGCGCTGGTCAGTGGCGGAGCACTGATCGACGGGCAGAGCATCCGCCGCTGTGTCGAGGCGTTCGGCTGCGCACTGGTGAGCCTGTATGGCTCGGCCGACGGGGTCAACTGCCACAACCTGCCGGATGACCCGCTGGATGTAGTGTTGAACAGCGTTGGCAAGCCCAACCCCAGCGTCTGCCAGATCAAGATCGTCGATGACGATGGCCACGAACTGCCTGCGGGCGAAGTCGGCGAGATCAAGGCCCGCGGCCCCTTGAGCCCGATGCAGTATGTCAACGCGCCCGAGCTCGATCAGCGCTATCGCGATGCACAGGGTTGGGTGTGTACCGGCGACCTGGGGCTGATCGATGGGGAAGGACACCTGGTGCTGGCCGGGCGCAAAAAGGACGTGATTATTCGCGGCGGCGCCAATATCAGCCCGGCACAGATCGAGCGGCTGGTCACCGCGCATCCGGACGTTGTCAGTGCCGCCTGCGTGGCGGTGGCCGATGCCGAACTGGGCCAGCGTGTGTGCATCTGCCTGAGCCTGCGTCAGGGCGCCCGGCGTTTTGCCCTGAAACACCTGACCGATTACCTGGGCGACCAGGGTCTGGAGAAGAACAAATGGCCGGAGTACCTGCGCTTCTACCGCGAATTGCCCCTGAGCCCCGCCGGCAAGGTGGACAAGAAAGCATTGGCCGCCGACCTGGAGTTCCTGCAACGCACCCTGAACATTGCCTGCTGAGGAGCGCGCATGCCTGAACATGATCAACTTCATCCCGTGGCCCGGCGCATTCGCCGGTTCGTGGACCAGCGGCTGTTACCGCTGGAGCCATGCCTGGACGCAGGCGATGCCAGGGCCGAGGACTGCCTGGCGCAACTGCAGCAGGCGGCTCGCGATGCCGGCTTGTGGGGGCAGGCCAACGGCCTGGCGCCAGGCCGGCTGCTCGACTACCTGCCCTTGGCCGAGCAGGAAGGCAGGTCCGAATACGGGCCGGCCGTGTTCGGTGCCGAAGCCGTGCTGGACGGCTACATGCTACGTCACGGCAACCCACGCCTGCAGCGCGAGGTGCTTGCGCCCGTGCTGGCAGGGGAGGCGCTTGCCAGCTACGGCATGTCCGAGCCAAACAGCATCGGTTCGATACCCGCGACGCTGACCACCCGCGCCCGTTGGTGCGGTGACCACTGGCAACTGGACGGCGAGAAGTGGTTCATCTGCCGCGCCGAGCAGGCGGCTTTCATCACCGTGGTGGCGCGTACCGCCGAAGGGCCGGTGGAGCGAGCGCTGAGCCTGTTCGTGGTGCCTGCCAGTACACCGGGGGTGGAGGTTGGTGAGCGGATGAAGGTGCTGGGGCGCTATCAGGGGCAAGCGCCGGTACGCCTGAACGCGGTCCGGCTCGCAGAGGATCAGGTGCTCGGCCAGGTGGGCCAGGGATTTGCGCTGATCCAGGAGCGCCTTGCCCTGGGGCGGCTGCTGCGTGCGGCGCACTGGCTGGGCATGGCCCAGCGCTGCTACGACCTGATGGGGGCGCGCATCGTCTCGCCCCGTGGCGCCTTGGCGCGACTGGCGGACAAGCAACTGGTGCGCCTGCGCATGGTCGAGGCGTACCAGGCCATCCATGCCGCGCGGTCGTTGCTGCACGATGCCGCGACCCGGTTTGACCAGGGCCAGAGCAATGACGTGGAGGCCAACCTGGCCAAGCTGGCTGCTTCGCGGGCCTTGAGCCTGAACGTCGATTCGGCGATCCAGATCCACGGCGCCGAAGGCTTGACCGACGGTACGCCACTCTCGGGGATTTACCGGCACGCCCGCGCCACCCACTTCATGGATGGCACCGACGATGCGCTGGTCAGTGCCCTGGGGCGACAGCTGATCGGCGCCTATCAAGAAGGAGGCGGGGTGAATTTTGCCGCGCCTTCTTCGTCTCCCATGAACTGGACAGGTTCAGTGGACGAGGACGGCCCCCATGCAGACTGATCACGTGCTGACCAGCCAGCCTTCCACCTGGCTGTTGCGCAGCTTGCTGGGCGCGGCCATGGCGCTGCCCATGCTGGTGTTCTATGCCATCGGCGCGCTGGGGCCTTTCCTGGTTGCTGACCTGCAGGTACCCGAACACTGGCTGGGTTACCTGACCATGAGCGCTTTTGGCCTGGCTGCGTTGCTGTCGTTAGGCGCCGGGGCCATCGTCGAACGGCTGGGCGGGCGTCGGGCGCTGGGGCTGTTGTTCGGCTGCTGCGCCGTGGCCTACACCTTGGCTGGCGTATTGCCGGGGTTTCTCGGGCTGGTGCTGGCGCTGGCCGTGTGTGGCGTGGCCCAGGCCTTGGCCAACCCTGCCACCAACCTGCTGATCGCTGAACAGTTTCCCGTGGCCGAGCGGGCCGCGACCGTGGGTTTCAAACAGGCCGGCGTGCAAGTGTCGGCGCTGTTCGCGGGGCTACTCTTGCCGCTGTTGGCCCAGTACCTGGGCTGGCGGGTAGCGCTGGTGCTGTTCGCGCCGTTGGCGTTGCTGCTGGGCTGGACGGTCTTGCGTCATCTACCGAGCTTACCGGCCAGTGCTCGCGGTGCCTCGACCACCCTGCGCCGGCCCTCGACCGGGCTGGCGCTGTTGATGGCCGTGCAGTGCAGCGTGGCCATCGCCCTGTCATCGTTCGTGACCTACCTCGGCGTGTTCGCCCGTGCCCAGGAGGTGCCGGCGGTGCTGGCGGGTTCGTTGGTGGCGGTGTTCGGCGTGATGGGCATCGTCGCGCGGGTGTTGCTGACACCCCTGGCGGCGCGGATGCGCGACGAGAGCCTGATGCTGGGTGCGCTGTGCACGTTGGCGGCGCTGGCGGTGTTCAGCCTGAGCCGGGCCACGCCGCAAGCCTGGATCTGGCTCTGGGTCGGTAGCATCGGCATGGGGTTGACGGCGGTGGCGACCAACGCGGTGGCCATGAGCATGGTCCTGCGTGATCGTGCATTCGGCGTGCCGGCGGCTTCGGCGAGCCTGCTGTCGGTAGGGTTCTTTGCGGGCTTCGCGCTGGGGCCGCCGATGTTCGGCGCATTGCTGCGGGCCCGGGGCTACGGCCTGGTTTTGGACACGATGATCGTGGCGTTGTTGTTGGGGATGCTGCTGTGCCTGTGGCTAAGGGCCTGGCGCCGGGCGGAGCGCCGGTAGGGGTGTTACCCGTGCGGTGCCGGGCACGGCACGGGTGGCCGCATCACTTGGACATGTAGTCGATCACTGCCTGGTAATCCTCGGCGGTGCAGTCCATGCACAGGCCTCGCGGTGGCATGGCGTTGAAGCCTTCGGTGACATGCTTGACCAGTACGTCGTTGCCCTTGGCCAGGCGAGGCTTCCAGGCGTCTTGGTCGCCCTTTTTCGGCGCCATGGGCAGTTGGCCGTTGTGGCACATCTGGCAGGCGCGGTTGAACACCGCCTCTGGCTCCTGGGCCGCCTGGGCCACGCTGGCGAGTGCCAGGCAGGTAAGCATTGCCAATGTTTTTTTCATGACCGACCTCTCAGGTTTTTTATTCAAAGCCGGAGTCTATGTAAGTGTCGGTAGCTGTCAGGTGCGACAGTTTGACTCAGGCCTGGCGCATCGACTGTGCCGGCGGCATCGCTATCAATGGTGCGGCAGGATGCCGCAGGTCGAGGGTGGTCGAGTGCCGTGCTAATTTGAAATTGGCCCGGTGTTTTGCTCTTGGCAGGGTTTTCACCGGGCCGAAAAAAGCCGGGGCTGGTCACCAGCCCCGGCTTGGTTCTTGCCTCGGTTCATGGTCTTCAGAGCAGGATGTAATCACTGAACTGGCGAATACCCGCGTGCTCGCCCTTGACCAGATGTACATAGCGTCCCGCCACCAAGTCGACCGGCAGGCAATCGTCGACGTCGAGCACAGCGTCGGTATGCGGCTTGAGCCAATCAGATGCCATGCGTTGCTTGCCCAAGCGCTTGGCCTCGGCCTTGTCGGTAGCCGCTACCAGCAGGTACCGATGCGCTTCACCGAATACCTGCCGTTCATAGCCGCCCAGGTTCAGGAAGAACAGGCGCATGGCGTCAGGGCCCGGAGCCATCTGGCTCAGTTCGACGCGATAGCCATCGACCCCGGCGACTTCCAGCCAGGAGTCGATGTGCAGGCCTTCGGCGCTGCCGAACCAGGCTTCGCGCAACTGGGGATGGAGTTGTTCCAGCGTGTCCGCTTGGGCGAAGACCACATCGTGGACTTCGATACGAGCTCGAGGGTGGCGACCGCCGAGCATGACGATGTAGAGCATGATCAACCCTTCAGGGCAGCAAAAAGCGCTGCAGTGTGAACACTGCAGCGCTGTTCGCCAAGCACGCAATCAGCGTAACGGTTACTTGAAAACCCTGAGCAGACGTCGCCATCCCAGTACGACTCCACTGAGCGCGATTACCAGGCCACCAATGCTCATGGCGATGAGCAGGCTTTCGCGCAGCAGCGGCCTGGTCAGCAGGGGTTGCCAATCCCAGCTGTGCAGCAGGTTGAACAACCAGCGCCCGACCCGTTGCGTGCGGTCGGAGCTGGCCACCACCTCGCCGCTGGCCGGGTCCAGATATACCCACGTGCTCGCCGGGTCGGCGAAGCGCAGGCCAAGCACTGGCAAAGGGCGTGCCTGGAAACCGTACATGCTTTGCGGATCACGGGCAAAGTAGTGGAAGTCGTAGGCGGTCTGCCAGTGATCCTCGACCGCTACACCTGGCGCGATGGTCTTGGCGGCTGCCAGCAGCCGTTACTTGGACAAGCCCCGCACCGGAGCCGCGTCCGCTTCCACTAAGCGGCTTTCGCCGCTGGCACTGCGTGCCACCACGAAGGTCACGCCCGCGAGCCGCTGCCATTGCAGCTCCACCGGGACGAATCCATCCTCCTCGGCCAGGCGCGTCATGACCTGACGCACAGGCATGGCAAAGTCGTCGGCGCGCAAGGCACCCTGGCGCAGGGCTGCCAGGTCGACGCGCGAATGGCTGTCGGTCAGGCCCCACGGGCGCATGGACATCAGCCCACTGAACACCCAAAGCACCAGCACCACGCCGAACAGCAGCCCCCCGATGTGATGCCAGCGCGACCAGACAGCGGGGTAGGGGCTACATGAGCCACGCTGCGCTTGGGGTGGCCCTGGTAATTGCGCTTGAGACGCTACATGTCTCGGACACGACGCTGTCGTTGGTGAGCTGCCAGAGACTTCGGCATTACGATCTGAAGCGCGTTGTGCAGATTCCCACTATGGATATTGATCTCTTTGGCGGTAGCCTGGATGAACGACTGACAGGCGAACAAGCCCAAGCGAGCTCATTTTTGAAGACACGAAAGAGCCGAAAGCGTAACGTGCGACAACTTGCTATGGCGTTCGCTATGACCAGCGATGATCAATTAGGTATGCGTTTTCGGGCAGCACTTTCCGCATTCCCAACGAATCTTCCTTACGAATATGAGGAAGATCATGCTGATTCGCAGACTATCAGGCGGTTGAAAGAAACAGCGGTTCAGTGGGCTGGACAGGGCAGTCTCCACAACTACCGAGCGGTGGAGACTCAGCCGGGTTTGACAGAAATTTCTTGTGAGTCCCCAGTGCCGCTGGATGAGGAGCAACAGGCCCGCCAGGATGACGCGACGGCATTTCCCAGCCGTACCAAAGGCCTGGGAGCAGTTGACGAGGCACTTGGAGGAGGGGAGTGAAGAGGTTTTGCGGGCCCCTGATCCGTTCTTCGATTAGCGCTTTGCCGCAAGCATTTTCAAGTTTTTCCCTGTCGAACGGTGGTGTGCTTCAGATCAATATCGGCCTCTTTGGCAATCAGCGCTTGCTAGCCTCGTGGAATGGACAGCCTCGCGATTGATGCCACCTAAGGCTACGGGCAGGAAGCGCCATCCAGAAGAACACGGTTGGTACAACTCGCTTGGGCATCGGTGTGCTCGATCAGCACCCAACGTTGACGAGCAATGGTTCACCGATGTTTGCCAAGAGCCATTTCTGGTGCCGGAGCGCAATGCACTGCACATGCTAAGCCGCATTGCTCAGTCCTTGACTGTTCGTCATGTTATCGACGCCGAATGCATTCCTCCAAGCACGCTTTCGCAGTTGGAGTTGTGTGCTGAAAGACTCATCAACGATAGGGCATTCTCCGGGCACAATGACGGCTCGGTGCATGACAACGCATTGTCCCGTCTGATCTCTGCCTTGCTTTTCGTAGAGATAACAGGGGCTACAGGCGCCAAGCGATTTGCAAATGGCGACTGGTCAGAAATCGCGATAATCATGCCCCTGATTTCCCGCATCATGAACTCCGTCGGCTGGTCATCGTTCGTGATGGGCAAATTCCTCACCCTCTGCGAACGGGCTGCAGATGCTTATCCACTGGATGCGTTCATCCATCAAGTAGGCACTGCAATGGAATCCCTACAATTGGCACAGGGGAGCTGGGCGAGCACCACGCATCCAGCGCGCATTGCAGCCGTAGTACAGCGTCTAGCGGACAGGCGTTATCCTCTCGCTCAGGAACAATCACTCGGCCTGCTCCGGATACTCGATGCATTAATAGATCTGAGCGACCGCCGCAGTTCTGCATTGGAAGAGAGCGAAGCGTTCAGGGAGGTGCGGAAAACGTGCCAGCCCTAGATTGAAGGGGGAGAATGAGTGCATTTGGGGAAAGGCTGGCTTATAACTACACTAAATAGTTATTTAGTGTAGTTATTCCTGAAACGAATATTATAAGGGCAGGGTAGCTCATCTGCTGAACCAGGGAAAGCTCAATTCCTGGGCCGCTGCTCTTGGAGAATCTTGATGCAACCGCATCTCACACCCTGGATGGTTGAAAGCGCGTACCGCTATTGCGAGGCTGCAAAGCACCTGCTTACCGGTCACGACATGATGGCAATTGCCCAAATAAATGCAGCAATTGGCATGGAAACTCTGCTTAAAAGCTTTGTTGCCGTGCCCGATGGCCACCATGGCCAGGTCAATGAAACGTATGACCTGGAGCCCACGCTCATTAGAGATGCACACCGTGAGCTGCAGCGTATTGGCAAGGTTGCAGCTGATCGGAATCGAGCTGACAAGCACGATCTGCTCACGCTTTTTTACGCGGTGCCTGCTGATATCCGTTCGCGACTTCGATTCGACCAGGAGGAAGAATGGATCAAGCGTTATCGGAACGTTTTCACAAGCGCTCGCTATCCGTACGAAGCAAGCTCGCCGGGCGGATATGACGACACGCTAGTCTACATTTTGGGCCAGATGATTGAGCGCGTTGTGATGTGGTACCGCGAGCAAGGCTGCCGCGATTTGTTCATCGTTTGCTATGGAATGACGCCGGCTGATTTCCAGCCCAAAGCGGGAAAGGAGCCTGAGCCATCGTGAGCCTGGCTTCAAATCTGTCCACCCTCGGCCCCGGCAGCTCCATACGAAGGTGCGCATAATGCATATTATGTTAAATAGAATACTATGTCATAAGCGGGCCAGTTGGCGCTCCCTGAGATTTTGCGGCCATTCTTTAAAACAAAGTACGCTGAAGTGAATCTTTGTACAAAAAGGTCTCTCTCTAGCGTTTGAGGCTATCGCTAAATGAGGCGACTCATCATTAGTCATGCTTAACCCATTGATCTGATTGAATAAAATCGACCATTAAGGCAATGCCCTGCGAATTAAAGCGACATCTGTGCTGCTCAGCCTCATCATCTGAAGCCAAAGTGCCCAATTTTTTGAGTCAGACATCGATTCCTAAACCTTTTAGCGTTGGCAATTAATGAGGAGTTTTTCCCACTCTTCGGAGTAAGCGTCGTGAATCGACGAAAAATCCTCCCTTCAGAATGCAAGATTGAGGCGACTCTCCCGCGCTCGTGCAACAGATTGAGGCGACTTTCCCAGGTTTTGGAATCAATAAGGCGACTTTCCCACGCCTTGGAAGTAATGAGGCGACTTTCCACCAGCACCGCTGCTGCGTTCAAGTATGGCTTTAAGGATGTTTGTGCAGCTTTTATATCAGTTAGGGAGTATAGGGAAGTATCCAAATTTAAGAGCGCTTGATGAGCGCATTTGCCTGAACCTGAAGGAGCGCGCAAGACATCTGTCATTGATCCAGTCACGGCACTCTCATGTTGCGCCTAGCTAGGCTTGTCGTTACCATCAGTCATTCGACGCTTTTTCTTCGCAAAAGGTTGAAACTTCCGATTACTGTCATAACTGGAAGTCTATTGTATTCAAAATTCTGGCTGGTACTTCATGGCGCGCGCACCCCAACCCTTGTTCGAAACCCACGATAACTTCATCGAGCAGGACTTCAGTTTGCACGGCTCACCGCTGGCCTGCGTCGGCGCCTTTCTGGGCGAGTGTAACGCCGCACTGGAGGCTGACCGCGGCTACGCCGCGGTACGTTCGTTTCTGCGCGCCTTTTCCGACAACGCCCAGACGTTCAACTCGTACCGCAGTCATACCGAGCGCTTACTGCTGTGGGCGCTGCTGGTCCAAGGCAAACCGCTGAATCAACTCAAACGCCAGGATGCCCAAGACTATCTGAACTTCTGTCGAAACCCGCCAGATGACTGGATGGGTCCGGTGACCCGCAGCCGGTTCGTCAGTAACCCGCACGCGCTCGATGCCCGCGAGGCCTACATCCCCAACCCCAAATGGCATCCGTTTAATAGCAAGTCCCGCAAAGTGATCGCTGCAGAAACTCCCAGCACCCCGGAGTATCATGCTGCGAATGGCACGTTGAATCAGGTGTATACGGTCTGCAGTCGCTTCTATGAGTTTCTTGTTGAAGATGGCTTTGCTCAGACGAACCCCTTTCGGCTCCTTAAAAAAGGCAATCGATTCTCCACGGAAGCGCTGGGAGTTACTTCTTCGCGGGCACTTACGCCGTTGCAGTGGGACTTTGTGCTGGATACCGTTGAAGCAATGGCGAACGCCGAACCGGAGCGGCATGAGCGAACATTATTTATTGTTGCTACGCTGTTCGCCATGTACCTGCGGGTTTCAGATCTCTCCGGTCGTAAAAACTGGAAACCCACAATGGGTGACTTCCGCTTGGATGATGAAGGCAATTGGTGGTACTTCGCGGTGGGTAAAGGCAACAAGGCGGCGAAGATTGCCGTGCGGGATATCTACGTAGAGCGCTATTTGAAACGTTATCGGCGATTCCTGGGACTTCCCGAGTTACCTCATCCAGGAGAAACTACGCCTCTGATCACGACGCTCAACGGCCGCGCCGGTTTGTCTGATCGACAGATCCGCGCCCTCCTCCAAACCGTGTTTGATAAAGCCGTAGAGAAGATGCGCAGCGAAGGCCGCGCGAACCACGAGATGGAAAGTCTGCGCTGTGCGTCTGCGCACTGGCTACGTCACACCTCGGCCACCTTTGACGCGCCGCTGCGAAATCCTAAGGACCTGCAGGAAGACTTGCGTCACAGCAACCTCAGTACGACCCAGAACACCTATTATCACTCGCATGATCAGGAGCGCGCACATTCGGTCAAGCGCATTGGCATGCGTGACCGCGGTTGAACTCGAATCACTTGGTCGCCGATCGCCAGCCTGCCCTCCAACATGGCACGAATCCATTTTCTAGGAATTCACAGTGAAAATTACCGGGCTGGTCGAGATTGAGTGCATAACCGATATCATGTGTGACGTCTGCGGGAATTCTACGCGCCTGGCTGCGGGCATTTATCAGTATGGAACCCTACAAGCCCACTGGGGGTATGGCAGCGAACACGACGGCCAGCGATTCGAGGTACACCTCTGTGAGCACTGCTTTTTCCAGACCCTGGCGTACGTGAAGCAAGAGCGACGTGTTCAACAGCTGTTCAGTGATGAGCCGAAGGCTGAGAGCGGTGATTTGGGCTTGGTCGCCCAGGACGACTACTTCCAGGACGCGGGCCGCCGTTGACTGGTCGACCATTAGTCAGCCGGTGGATCCGAATTAGTGGTGGTCTATCTCTCAGCGGGCAGCTCAGAACTGGCTGCTGGCATCCCCTACCCCCTAATTCTTAAGGAGGGTCTCGCAGATGAGCGAAATTCGAAAGGCGAGGAATGTTGCCGGTCGAGAGGCGATTTTCCAGTCCAAGGCACAATCCAGAGTCATGGCCAGCGGAGATTGGCTGACCTGGCCTGAGCTAAATGCGCTGCTGCCGGAGTTAGCAGAGCAACTCAGCGCCGGCGCTCCTGGCCGGTATTTAGACGGTGCAATCTTCTCTATCAACTACGAGGGCGTGGAGTACTTTCCACGTTTTGCCATCGATGCATGCGCCTTGGCCATTGCGGCCCGGGGAATACAGCGCGTCATCGCTGTGCTGGCCACCAGGCTGAATGGCTGGGGCATGGCGTTATGGTTCGAATCATCCAATTCGTATTTGGGCGGTAAGCTGCCGAAGGACATCATATCGTCCGACCCCGACGCGGTGGTTCAAGCCGCACAGTACGAGATAGATGGGGCCTTGCATGGTTAGCGCTGCTCGTAGCTAGGCCCATCGCCGCGCCTCGCTCGCTATACCCAAGAGACAAAACCGCTTTATTTAGCGACGCCCTCCTCCATTCAGGCTTCCGGCCGGCAGTCTTCGGCAGTGCTAGTCAGGAATCTTCCACGATTCTCGACACGGTGTCCTGTACAGGCCAATTGAAAAACGGGGAGCAGCGGCGGTGGCCATAGGCATTTTGGATGTAGAAGGGGCCACCTTAGCCATGGAATGATCTACGCATAGCTACGCTGCTCCCCGAAGCGGGTTTCAGTGAGCAGCGATGGTAGTCGATCCAGGACGACATGAACACTATAGCGCTCATTTTGGGCGCTGAATCGACGGTCAAGGCTTGAGCGCCTCTTTTTTCACCTGTTTGATCAGCCCGTCGAAGCTCACCTCCGGGTCTTGGATAAGATACGCAGATACGATGAGGCTGAGTGGGTGGACACCCATGCGGCCGGCCAGCTCTTCAATTTTTTGGATGGTCGGCGACTTGAGTCCTCGTTCGAGGGAGCTTACGTAGGTTCGACTACTGACTACGGCGAAATCTTCCTGGGTCAGATCGTGCGAAATGCGCATGCGCCGCAGTGCCTCACCCAGGGATTCACGGATTTCCATCATCATTCCTCATAAAAGGAATGATGAAGCGCTATCGAACACGATAGGGCTACAATCTATAGTGTTCATTGTGGGATAATTTGAGTTTTCCAGCACTGGTGACTGGTCGCCTAGGGGTATGCAGCGCTCAGTGGAGCCCGTTTTGATCTATTTGTCCGAATCTCACACCCGTACTGTCCGTACGGGTTCCTATTGTGAAATTGAAGGGATGTGCTTTTGGGTAACCTTGCGGCCGCTTTTCAACGGTGAGAGCGAGCGAGCAGCTGTGGTTGAAGATGCCTACGAACTCAACGTCTTCCTGTCCCAGGCAACGGGCGTCGAGATCGCGCAGGTACAAATGCTATGCCCTCCTTCCATCACCGGACGTCCGCACTGGAGTCTGGAAGAGCTTCGTAAGATTGTGATTCACCGTGGGCTTGAGTCCTCGCAAAGCGCAGTGATTTACGAGACTGCGGTGGCCACCTACAAATTAGGTGACCTCGATTTACGCCTGCGGAAACGGTCACACGCGTTGTACTCAGCGCGAAACCTGAAAGCGCGAATCACCAGCGCGGCCCCTCAACCTAAGTCTGCTGACGAACCGCAGTTGTACGCGCACTTTTGATGTAGGAACGCACACCGTCGTTGAACGGTGAAGCGTCCACACATGTTTTTTCGGCGCGAGGCCCCCGAATTGGTTGTTCACTGATCCGATGCCACCCGCGGCCGCTCTCCTGGCAGCCTTCCCTGCCCCACGTTAGGAAGATGAGTACTCATGGACACCCTAGCAAAAGCCGCAGACGCATTGCGGGATGCGCAACATATCATGGTGTTTACCGGCGCTGGCGTTTCTGCCGGCAGCGGCATTCCGACTTTTCGTGACCGACTAACCGGGTTGTGGGAGCGCCAAGACCCTCAACGGTTAGAAACCGCGAAGGCATTTCGCGAAAACCCGGCGCTGGTTTGGGGCTGGTACCTATGGCGTCGCCAGCAGGTCATGCAAGCTCTGCCCAATGCGGCACATCAGGCGATCCACCGGTTATCTGGCAGCGGTCGGAGTGTCACTGTGGTTACTCAGAATGTTGATGATCTGCACGAGCGGGCGGGCAATCAGGACGTGCTTCATCTCCATGGCAGCCTGACGCTTCCCAAGTGTTTCAGCTGTCATCGCTCTGTCGCGGGATCGCTTGAATTTCCGAGCTTTCCAGCGGAAGGCGCATTGATAGAACCGCCCCGCTGCCGACGGTGCAACGGTCGCTTACGTCCAGCTGTGGTGTGGTTTGGTGAGGATCTTCCGCCAGGCGCATGGAAAACCGCCAGTCGAACAGCACGACAGTGTAATGTCATGCTTTCTATCGGGACTTCCGGCGTGGTCCGGCCCGCTGCTGACTTACCAGAAATGGCGTTGGCGTCTGGTGCAGTGGTGATACACGTCAATACCCTAGATGTATCCATGAATGGGCCGAAAGAGATCATGCTGATTGGCCCCGCTGAGAAAATACTGCCCGATCTGGTTGCTCTGGCGCTGAACGACTGAGTTATCGCAGCGCTGCCAGTGTTTATTTCGTCCAAGCTCTCCCTTCGTCTGTTCCACTTGGCGGGCCTTAAAAAATCCGTGAGAATGTCATTTGGCCATTACCAAATGTACGGAACACTCATATGCCACGGAAGCGCAAAGGGAGCGGCGGCGGGTCGATCGCTCTGTACGCCCTGTTATTTGTTATTGCCCTCTTGGCACAGATCCCTAAACAGGTGTGGATTGCCATTGGGGTCGTCTTGGGCATAGGCGTATTGATATGGGCCGTCAGACGTGCCACCCGGGCAAAGCCTTACGTTCCTGAAGATGACTTTTCTGTCGAGATCGCTGCGGTGTCTCGACACGCAACGTCCCCCAGTGTCACTGTCCAGTTCAGCACCAGTACCCGCGAACCAGACTTCCATACTGTCCAGGTCGGCTCCTCCAGCGACAGTCAGAGTTACGCCATTCCAAAGCCAAGTGCCAAGCCCGCGGGGGTTCGTTGGCTGGCTGAAAATGAGTCCGTTAACGTGGCTGGGTTGGCCATCCCCGGCGGACTGCTTTACATCACCGAGCGGGCGACTCAATTTGGCCAAACTGAACCGTCCCTGATCGACGCCACGCTCCGTGTCGCGCGCTCACCGATGAACCTCACCGAGCGACAGATGCCGTACTGGCCAAGCTACCGGAGCATCACGCCCGAGGCGCGGCGAGCGTACCTGCAATGGTTGGCAGGAGGTCGTCGCCAGCCTGCTGATGCGGGTTACGTGTTCCTGTTTTTCTATGGGCTTGAACGCCGTGCGCTGATCGATGCACCGACCGACCCTCAGGCCAAGGCAGAAATCCCGGCCATCAAGGCCGAGGTCGAGCGTTTACTTGGTCTTTACGGCGATAACAATTCTTTCCGCGGTTACGCTACCCGTTTCCTCGCCCATATCGACGCGGGCGCTGTTCAGCCTCAGAGCTACCTAAGCGAGCCCGGCGCCAGCCCCGCAGATGGGTATGAGCTACCTATGTCCCTGCGCGTTGCGCTGGGACAGATGGCCGTGGACAAGTATCCGCTTAATTCGAGCTGGGCATTGGCCTGGGCGCTTGCAGAGCCCAACATCTCCAGGCGCACACCTGTGACGCGGTGTCCCGAGCAATTCGCAGCGCTCTTCAAACACGAATTCGCGAAGCGCTATCCCAGCGGCATTGTGCTGCCTCAGAACAAGACCAAGCTGAAGGTCGCCTATCGACCCGCTACTGCCGGATTGAATATTCCGGCAGTAGCCGTAGGTGACCTTCCTGATGTCGCGGCGACCTCAGGAACGCGTAACAAGCTGCAGGTCATTGTCGAGGACTGCACCTCCGTACTCGACGCTTTCAGTCGGTACCTAGGGCGTAATCCAGACGCCGGAGATAGCCTGGAAGCCATCCTGCAGTTGCCAACCGAACTCTGGCCTATTGAGGCAAAAGCAGAGCTCGAACAGTTGGAGCAACGCGTCGGGGGCGAAACCATCTGCATGAGTTTCGGAGAGCTGGCAGGTCGATTCAAATCGGCCGGCGCGCTTTCCCGTGACAAAGTGATCGCCCTTGCCCGGGCGTTGGAGAGCAAGCGGATCGGATTGGAACCCGACGTCCTGTCTGGCAGCCGCACCCCCAAGTCTGAAGACACCATCGCGCTGTTCGCGGCGGACTCTGACGAAGGCACGCTTCGCTCTACCGATGCCTACAGCGCCGCAGCAGTGACGTTAGACCTGGCCAGTGCAGTCGCTGCAGCAGACGGTGACACCTCGCTTGAAGAAGTAAGTCTGCTCTCAGGCCACATTGACTCGTGGGATCACCTCTGCATCGCGCATCGCAAACGCCTGAAAGCGCACCTCCAAATTCAGCTGAAGCAACCGCCCACGCTGGCAAGCCTCAAGAAGAAGCTTGAGCCCTTGACCCTCGAGGCCAAACGGAAAATTGCCAGCTTCCTGGCCCACCTGGCACATGCGGATGGCGAGGTGACGCCGCAGGAAGTGAAGCTGCTTGAGCGCGTGTACAAATCGCTCGCTCTCGATCCGCAGTTCGTCTACAGCGATCTCCATAGTGCAGCCGTTCGCCCTTCCCAGGTCATGGAGGCAATGCCTTCGACTGTCGCGCCGGCGACTGCGACGGAGGCGTCAGAAGGCATGGGTTCAGGCTTCGCACTGGACATGAGCAAGGTCGCTCGTCTGCAACAAGAAACGGCAGAGGTGTCGGCGCTTCTGGCCAGCGTCTTCAATGAAGAGTCTCCCCCCGAAACATCTGGCGCCTCGGCACCAGAAACGCTTCAAGATCAGGAGGGCAGTAGCGCCGAACAGCTTGCTACCGTTCATGGTTTGGACGTCGAGCATTCTGCCTTCCTCCGCCTGTTGGTTTCTCGGACTGAATGGAGCCGCGCTGAGCTGGAAGACGCAGCCAGTGATATGGAATTGATGCTGGATGGCGCCCTGGAACGGATCAACGACACAGCATTTGAGCTGTTCGACATGCCCGTGACTGAAGGCGATGATCCCATCGAAATCAACCCCGAAATTCTGGATGAATTAGCCCTATGAGTAAGATACGAGCCAAGGATCGCGACGCGGTCATTCAATCGCTGCGTGCGGGTGTTGTGCCCCGTGTAGGGCAGCACCTGATCCAGGTAGGTCGGGCGGGTGAACTCGACTCGCTGCTCAAGGATGTGGATCGTCTCGCAGATGGCGGCTCCGCATTCCGCGTCGTCGTTGGCGAGTATGGCGCGGGTAAAACCTTCTTCCTCAACCTGGTTCGCGGCATCGCAATGGAGCGCAAGCTCGTCACCATGCACGCTGATTTGAATCCGGACCGTCGTCTTCATGCTTCGGGTGGTCAGGCGCGATCCCTTTACTCCGAACTGGCCAAGAACATGGCCACGCGCACCAAACCCGATGGCGGCGCGCTCCAGGGTATCGTTGAGAAATTCATTTCCCAGGCTAAAACGGAAGCCAAGGCTAAAGGTGTTGAGAGCGAGGTCGTCATTCGTGAGTACCTGGCGGAGCTCACCGAAATGGTCAACGGTTATGACTTTGCCGACGTCATTGCTGCCTATTGCCGCGGTTTCGAGGAAGGCAATGAACAGCTTAAGGCTGATGCCATCCGCTGGCTGCGCGGGGAATTTTCCACCAAGACCGATGCCCGCGCTGCGCTAGGCGTCCGCACGATCGTCGACGATGCCTCCGTTTACGATCAATTGAAATTGCTGTCGCGGTTCGTGCGTCTGGCTGGCTTCGGCGGACTGATGGTGTGCCTGGATGAGTTAGTCAACCTGTACAAACTGGCGAACACTCAGGCCCGGAATGCCAACTACGAACAGATTCTTCGGATCCTCAATGATTCGTTGCAGGGCTCGGCTGAAGGCCTGGGCTTTGTGCTGGGCGGCACGCCAGAGTTTCTGATGGACACGCGTCGGGGGCTCTACAGCTACCCTGCCCTGCAATCGCGTCTCGCAGAAAACAGCTTTGCGAAGTCTGGACTGGTTGACCTTTCTGGGCCTGTCATTCGGCTCAGCAGCCTGACCCCTGAAGACTTCTACGTGCTGCTGCAGAAGCTGCGCAATGTCTATGCCTTCGGCGAAGCTGAGAAGTTCTTGCTGCCGGACGAAGCCATCCCAGCGTTTATGGCGCACTGCAACCAGCGCTTGGGCGAGGCCTATTTCCGGACGCCGCGCACGACCATTACCGCTTTCATCAACCTGCTCGCGGTCATCGAGCAGAACCCTACAGCGGACTGGCGCACCTTGCTGGGCGCGGTGGAACTGGCCAAGGATGAGGCTGGCCAACAGGATCTTGAAGTTGAGGCCGACGATGAGCTCGCCAGCTTCAAGCTCTGACTCTTCTTCGTTTGAGCGTCTTCATCCCGAGGTTCAGCAATGGGTCTGGTCACAGGGGTGGACGTCGTTACGTGATGCCCAAGAGTGGGCGGTACCAGCGTTGGTGGGCGCTGATCGCGATGTGATCATTGCAGCGTCTACCGCAGCAGGCAAAACGGAGGCCGCATTCCTCCCTATCCTGACCAACCTGCTCAACGACCGCGAGCCCGCCGGCGCAGTGCTATATATCAGCCCACTCAAGGCACTGATCAATGACCAATGGGACAGGCTCAGCCGGCTGTGCGAGCGGCTAGAGCTCCCCGTCGTTGCCTGGCATGGTGATGTGGCAGCAAGCAAGAAACAACGGTTCCTGAAATCGCCTGAGGGCATCTTGCTGATCACGCCGGAGTCCCTCGAAGCCCTCTTCGTAAACAGGGGCTCAAGTTTGCCCGGGGCTTTTCAGAACCTGCGCTACATCGTCATCGATGAGCTTCATGCCTTCATTGGCAGTGAGCGCGGTAAGCAACTGCAATCGCTCATGGAACGGGTTGAGATCGTCGTAGGCAGGGCGCTGCCTCGCGTAGGACTTTCCGCGACGCTTGGGGAGATGTCGCTGGCCCGGAAGTTTCTGAGGCCGGTTCGCCCGGATGACATCACCATCATTGAGTCGAAATCCTCTAACCAAGAACTCCAGGTGCAAGTCCGCGGCTACCTTGAACAGCCGATGCAACAGGTGGTGGCGGAATACCCTGGGAAATCGTCAACAGATGAAGGCGACGAACAGGAGGAGACCTCTGGCACCAAGGTGGCAATTGCAGGCCATCTGTACAAGGTGCTGAGAGGGCACAACAACCTGATCTTCCCCAACAGGCGCCAAGA
Source organism: Pseudomonas sp. TJI-51 (assembly GCF_000190455.2). NCBI lineage: Bacteria > Pseudomonadati > Pseudomonadota > Gammaproteobacteria > Pseudomonadales > Pseudomonadaceae > Pseudomonas > Pseudomonas sp. TJI-51. The sequence goes on along the minus strand of NZ_AEWE02000048.1, from coordinate 2,926 downwards.
GGTTGAATGGTTTGCCGACCGACTGCGCTCACTGTGCGATAACGATGGCGTGCCAAACGAGTTCTGGCCGCACCACGGTAGCTTGTCCAAGGAACTGCGCCAGGATGCCGAGCGCGCGTTGAAGGCGGGAGATCCTCCTGCTTCTGCCGTATGCACTACTACCTTGGAGCTGGGTATCGACATCGGTAACATCCGGACGGTCGCACAGATCGGTTCCCCACCCTCTGTGGCAAGTCTCAGGCAACGGCTTGGCCGCTCGGGTCGTCGACCCGGTGAGCCTGCAATGCTCAGGGCGTACTGCCGAGAGCGCCCCTTAACGGATCAGTCTGATCTCTCCGATCAGTTGCGTGAGGGCCTTGTCCAAACGGTCGCTATGATCCGCTTGCTGATCGGTGGATGGTTTGAACCACCTCGGTCGGGAGGCTTGCACGCCTCGACACTGGTGCAGCAGTGCTTGTCGTCAATTGCTCAGCTCGGCGGTGCCTCGGCAGCGCAATTATGGGGAAATCTCATAGCAAGCGGCAGTTTTGCGAGCGTCACCAAGCCTGATTTTCTGTCTTTGCTGAAAGGTATGGGTGAGAAAGAGCTGATCGTCCAGGACAGCTCAGGACTTCTGCTGCCAGGCGAACTCGGGGAGCGATTGATCAACCATTATGAGTTCTACACTGCATTCACGAGCGATGAAGAGTTTCGTTTACTCAGGGATGGCAAGCCACTTGGCTCGCTGCCCGTCAGCAAACCCCTGACCAAGGGGCAACGCATCATTTTCGGCGGCAGACGTTGGCAGGTTCAGAGTGTCGACCTGGAAGCGAAGATGATCGTAGTCACGCCGGCGCGGGGCGGCGAGCCCCCTCAGTTTGATGGGCTAGGTGCGCAGGTGGATGATCGCGTCAGGCTTGAAATGCGAAACGTGCTGATGGAAACCACCCCCTGTCCTTTCCTGGACAAGCACGCTCAAGTCCTTCTGGAGGAGGCTCGGAGTAACTTCCGTGCCCTCGGATTGGGTAGCACGGCAATTGTTGGCTCCGCCAGTGTCAGCTACGTGGCGACCTGGCGAGGGGACTACACCAACGATGCGCTGGCCTTGCTGCTCCGGCATGTGGGCATTCACTGTGAAAACACAGGGCTCTTCCTGGAAGTTGCATTCAGTGAAGAGGATACGTTGCGAGCGTTGCGCGTGGTCGGTCAAATGGATATTTCAAATGTAGAGCCCATCTTGGAGAGCGTAGAAAACATGATCCGAGAGAAATGGGATTGGGCCCTTCCCCGCTCGCTCCTAATGAAGTCATTTGCCTCGAGCCATCTTGATCTCCAGGCCGCGGTTTTAACAGCACGACTTCTTGGCGAAGAGGCGTAGGGCGAGGCTAGCGCCCATGGCGTCTCCTCTCCTAGGATTTAGGCCTTGTTGGATGAATCGAAATCATCTACGATCTCTTCATACACCACTTGGTTAGGAGTCAGCACGGTAGCTGATTTCGCCTTGGGATATGCGAAAGCACATAAAAGCCACCTCCTGGGTGGTTTTTTTGTGCCTGCTGTTTTGGCCCCTGACGGACACTTCCAGCCTGTAGCAAAGACCCGACGCAAGTATCCCGACTCCAGGCTTGCTGGTCCACGTAATGGTGGCCAAGTTTGCCGATCACTTGCCGCTGTACCGGTAGGAGAAAATTTTTGGCCGCATCGAGCTGGCAATCGCTTTCTCGACCATAGCCCAGTGGGTTGGGCAAACTGACGTGCAATTCCGGCCGCTGGTCGATGCGCTGAGTGAACCTGTGCTGAAGCAGAGCGTGATTCAAGCTGATGAAACGCCCGTGCAAATGCTTGCGCCGGGCGAAAAGAAAGCCCATCGGGCCTACGTCTGGTCCTACAGCACTACGTCGATCTTGACGCTCGACTTTAGCCCAAGTCGCGCTGGCGAACACGCGCGCAACTTCTTGGGCGACTGGAACCCACTCATATTAGGTCTGATAAGCGAACGTTATCTGGCCTTGGGAGTGCCGTTGGGGCGGACTCGCTGGCTCACGCCACTACCGTGGCAGCCGAAGCGCTTACTGACGCCTTTGCGGCGTGGATATTGATATGGGTCAGTACCGCCCTGCTGCTGCCACCGATTGCCCTACCTAGAGGGCACCTCCCGACCCGAAGCTGCCCTTCACGAAGGGCAACAATCTGCCAATGGCGGTCATTCAGGCCGATTACAAAGGGGTTTCATTCAGCTTGATCCACATTTTTCATCGCGGCTTTCATACTCTCAAAATATCGCTTTTCGAGTATACCCAGAGCCTTAAAGGCCTTGACCCGCTTAGTCGGATCGTCAATGTCTAAGTTCTCGCCAGCCTTATCCAACTCAGCATGCGCGAAGTCAGCAAATTTATCGATGATTTCGGGCATCGTCATTAACATGCTTGCGTCGTATTGCTGCAACGCTTTGGACGTGAAATAAGATCGCACAGCATGCGCCCGCTCCGAAACTTTGGAGCTCCATATCAGCTGCGCGAGACCGACGCCTTGCTGAATCCCTCCAAGCATTACTTCAATAAACTGTATCAAGCCGACGTGGCTAATCATGAGTTCAGCAGAATCATGATATTTTGTGTTAACCAACACATTTTTTAGCCGCCGATCTGCTGTCACGAAAATAGATTTTTCGCCCTTTTCAAATTCGCTACTGAGCACGGAGACCTGAATAGCATCATGCTCAATCAGCAAAGGCGTTTTACCATGAGACAGGGAATTGGCATACGCCCGTTCCATGATGCTGTAGAGCTCTGAAAATACGGTGTTTTTAGGTATTGAAACGACCTCAAAACCTTGTTTGATCAACCAAGTCTTGAGCTTGGACTCATTGCTGAACGGAGCAAACCGAGCTAGATAGTCCGGGAATGTGATCTCCTGGTTATTGGCGATCTGAATCGCCCCTGGTTTC